>JAIXVN010000080.1 GCA_027483005.1 Verrucomicrobiaceae bacterium | reverse complement strand
GGCTTCGACAAGGCCTATCAGTGGATTCAGGATTCCATGAAGAAATCCTCTCCCGATGTGATGTTCGTCTATCAGTACAAGGGCAATCCCAACAATCTGAGGCCGGATGGGACCTTGACTCCCTACACGACGGTCGGTGGGGTGGCTGGCAGGGATTACACCGTCGTTCCAATGGTTCGTCGCCGCGATGACTCCGCCTTTGCCGAAGATCTTGCGGCTCTTGAGGGTCGCGTGTTCGCCGTCAAGACGACGCAGCTGGTATTCAACGGGGGTCAATTGACGCTGAGCACCGATGAAGTCATCAAGGATCCTTCTCCCGGCAACGACCCTGCGGGCACCGTGCTGCCAACGGGCTCCAGTGCGGCAGGAAGGTATCCGGAGGCGGTCATCGCCTTTTCAGCCGAGTTCTACGGTGTTGCGAGCACGGCACCTGCTTTCCTGAAATCCGGAGGGAAGTTCGATTCGTCAAAACTGAGAACCCCAATCTTCACCCGAAACCTGGCCGTCCGTCGCTGAGTCCCCATTCCTCAATCCCATGAAAGCCCATTCTCGTCAGCACCTGCGCCGTGGATTCACCATCCTGGAGCTCCTGGTTGCCATGGCCATCACCACGATCATTGTGACCGTCCTCGTGGGAGTCACATCGGTGGCGATCGATACCTGGAGCCGTTCGCGTTCCGAAGTTCGAGCGGCCCGCCAGGCCAAGGCGGCGGTGGACACCTTCGCCAAGGACCTTGAAGCCCTGGTGACCCGCAGGGGCAACAGCTTCCAGTGGCTCTACGCGAAGACGGAAACCGATCTCCCCGGACCGAACTCGCTGAAAAGCTCCAACGCAGCTGACCTCATCTTCTTCACCGCCGCGACAGACCGTTATGAGGGCAAGATCAACACGGTGGACGACAAGGGCGGTGACGTTTCCTGCGTCTCTTGGCGGCTCGGCTATCAGGATCCTCTTCAGGGCACCAACACCAACTACTCGACCTTCGCGCTCTACCGGCTGCTGGTGAATCCCGACGAGACCTTCAATACCCTTCTCGGAAAGACCAATCTGAAGTCCGCATTCGGTGCCAACTCCGCCAAGGTCACCGACGTCGGAAACTTCGTCTGCGAGAACGTTTACCAGTTCACCCTGACCTTCAACGTCGAGGTCCAGAAGACCAATTCGACCACCCGGATTCTGGTTCCCGTGACCCTCGGGACCACTTCGGGCCAACTGAAGCAGTTCGAGGTCTTCGGAACCGGACTCGTCGTCGCTTCCACCCCCAGTTCCGCCGTGACCCTCGACGAACTCAAGGCGGGCCGGATTGCTTCGGCTCAGATTTCGCTGACGGTTCTCAGTGACTTCGGCGTCAGCCAGGCGAAGGTCAGAAACTTCAAGAGTGATGCCGAACTGGCCAAGTTCATGTCGGCGAATTCCTTCCAGTATTCAAAGGTGGTGGAGCTTCCAGGACTCTGAACCGGCACTCACCCGTTCGAGGCAGTTGATCATCGCGAGGATCCGGGGCAGCCTGCGCGATGGTTTTCATACGACGTTTCGCAGGCAGGCGGTTGATGGGTTCGTTGCGGCTTGTTTTCGCAACTGGCTTCCTGTTGCCCTTGTTGTCTTCCAAGGCATCAGGGGACGGGTTTCCCTCTGATCCTCTGGGATGGCCCGCCACAACTGCTGCAAGCAAACCCTGGACCCGCTGGTGGTGGCTGGGAAGCGCCGTGGAGCCACGCGAGATCACCCGCGAACTGGAGGCGTTCTCCGCCGCAGGGATCGGTGGAGTCGAGATCTGTCCGATCTACGGCGCGATCGGGGCAGAGTCCCGTTTCGTCCCGCATCTTTCCGAAGCATGGATGGCGGCACTCGATCACACCCTCAAGGAGGCGGAGCGTCTCGGAATGAAGGTCGATCTGACCACCGGCACCGGCTGGCCCTTCGGCGGGCCCAAGGTCGATGAGTCGATCGCATCCGCCAATCTGACCTCCTATCGGAAGTCATGGCCCGGGGGCGAGAAGCGCAAGGAAAGCCTTCCGAAGGGACGGCTGATTTGCCTGCAAGCCGAGTGTTCGGGTCAGCGGATCGATCTGGGTTCATCGGTCAGCAACGGAATCCTCGAATGGACCGCTCCGGCGGGTGAGTGGACCGTGCGCGGTCTGTTCAGTGCCTCACCGATCCAGAAGGTGAAACGCGCGGCTCCGGGCGGGGAGGGGAATGTGCTCGATCCCTTCTCCCCGGAGGCAATGGATCTCTATCTCCAGCCCTTTCAACAAGCCCTCGCCAAGCTGGGTCCGCTTCAGCCACGGGCCCAGTTTCATGATTCCTTCGAGTACTACCACGCCGCGTGGACCCGGGAATTTCCGAAGCAGTTCGAGAGTCGAAGGGGCTACTCGCTCTTGAGCCAGTTGGCCGCCTTTCAGGGAGACGCCGCGCCGGAGATCGTGGAGAGGGTGCGGTCCGACTATCGCAGCACCCTTGATGAGCTGCATCATGATTACCTCCAGCGCTGGCATGATCGGGTGGGGTCACTGGGCTCGATCACCCGCAACCAGGCGCATGGATCCCCAGGAAACCTGCTCGACCACTATGCGGTTTCGGAGATTCCAGAGACGGAGATTTTCCAGGATGTTTCGGAGGACCAGATCCCGATGCTGAGATTCGCCTCTTCGGCGGCTCATCTAACAGGACGGCCGCTTTCCTCGTCCGAGAGTTTCACGTGGCTCGACGAGCACTTCCAGGTGAAGCCGGCCAAGCTCAAGGACGCGGCCGATTTCGTGTTCCTCAGTGGCGCGAACCATCTCTTCTTCCATGGCATTCCCTACTCGCCACCCGATGCGGGGTGGCCGGGATGGTTGTTC
>JAIXVN010000131.1 GCA_027483005.1 Verrucomicrobiaceae bacterium | reverse complement strand
TAAGCTTTTTGTGCGTTTGGTGGTGAGCCATTGAACTGCGGGATGGGAGAGGGCGCGTCGAGGGTTCACAACCAAAGCGGCTCAGGGGCCGCACGCGCTCCGGCACCCGTATCTTGCCTGCCCCCTTGATTGCCCCTCATGTCGGGGCTGTCGTTCTTGGTCAGCGTCTTCATCAGGCTCATCGTTGCCAAAGAGAACGTGGGGGTGGCCATGATCTCCTCGGGCAGCACGGCGGCTAGCTATGCGGCGGCCCGGCCGCCGGTGGGATATCCGCGAATCTGCGGAGGCTTCGTCACATCGATCAAGGCGAGGTAGAGGCTATCCACCACAGCAATTTCACTCCATGCGCCGGAAACCCGGAATCGCAGGAGATCTCAATGGTCTGGGGGGAGGGATCCGGGTCTGGGGCGTTGGGAAATGTGGGTATTTTCTGGATTCATGGCGTCAGGATGATGGGAAATGTTGGTATTTTTTGGATTCATGACGGCAGGATGACTGAAAATGGTGTTGGGATGGCGGATCATGGTGGAAATTTCAGGGTTCATGGCGCTGGGACGGGGAATCATGGTGGGAAGTTGCCAGGGAGGGTGTGGAGACAGGCCAATGGGATACGGACAAGCGACTAAATGAAATTATTTCCGTTGAGAATGAAGGAGATGGAAGAGATGAGTGGAAGGATGTGGATGAATTGGAATCCGATGGATGGAAATTGGCCTTGATCGGGGCGCTTGGGATCAGGTAATCGGGGGTGTAATCCAAAACCAACAGACATGTCATTATCAGGACCATCCAGTTACATGCCAACGCTTGACGAATTCACCGCCCACTGGGCCTTGGTGAACACCGAGTTGGGGGCCTCCGGGCCGATGTTGTTGAAGGTCGGACCCGCGGCCGCACCGGAGAGTGTGACGCTGGCTGCTTGCCAGGCGTTGCGGGCCGAGTTGGCGCAGGCGCAGGGCGTCGTGCAGACCGTGTTGAACAATTCAGAGATCAAGAGCAGCCAGGTGAAGCTGGACAAGCGGATGCTGCTGGATGATGCGCAATCCTTCGGGCGGAAGCTGCGTGCAGAGTATCCAGGAGCCTCCCCCTATGTCATGGCCCTGCCGGAACTGCCGTCGGTTTCCGCCGGACAGGAGGCCTTTCTCAATCCACTGCGGGATGTGAGGGACGTTTGGGAAAAGGTCGATGGGGCCGGCCCGGCGGTGGTGCTGCCCTCCGGGAAGGACTTTGGCGACTTCGTTGCGGAGCTGACGGCGCTGGAAGCGCTGTGGCAGGCGCTGAAGTCCAAGGAGGTCTCCTTGCGGGTGGCGCGGGAAAAGCGCAATGCCCTGCAAGTCCGGGCGGAGGCCGTGCTGGGTCGCTACCGCCCCACAGTGGAGGCCCTGCTGGCTCCGGAGAACCCACTGGTGACCACCATCCCCCGTCTCCGCCCGCTGGCCGGGCGCACGCCGGATCCGGTCGCGCTGACCGCCGTCTGGGACGCGGCGGAGGGAAAGGCCCGCCTCACCTGGACCGCCTCGAAGGATGACGATCTGGAGGCCTACCAAATCCGGATGAGCCCGACGGAGGAGTATGATGCCGATGCCGAGTCCATCCTCGCCACCCTGGCCCCAGCCGCCCCCCGTGAATTCCTGACCACCGCCGGTCTGCCCACAGCCGGTGACTCCGCCAGCTACAAGGTCTACGTGATCGTCGGCAGCGGCAACGAGGCAGGCAGTCCGGCCGTGACCGTGACGCGCCCTTGAGTTCCTTCGATTGAATCGAAAGCCGGTGATCGCCCTGCCATGGGGGTCACCGGCTTTTTCATGCCGGGTCACGAGGTGCCAACTTCCTCTCCAAACTTGGACCTTCCCCCGCCGTAGGAATCGACCTTGCTTGGGCACCATTGGAAATGGTCGCTTCTGCCACAACTCCCGCCGTTCCCTCTCCTCGCCGTCGATTGACCGCGCGCCGGCCGATCCTCCCTCGGTATCACCCCGCGCCCCGCAGAGCTCCCAAGATCCTCCAGATTTTCAAGAAATCCGGCGTTTTCGGGGCAGTGAACATGTTTTTTAGAACGTTTGATGTGCGCCCACCGGCGCGATTGAAAGGAAATTGAAGTGAAATTGAAAAGCTTATGGCCGGTTGGTGCGTCACGACTTGTTCTGCTTCTTCCATTCTCAGGCAGTTCAAAGTGGGTCAGGAGCCAGCTCACCGGCTCGAACATAGTCGGGAATCTTAATGTCTTTCATGTCAGGGCCCCAAACTCGGTAGGGAGCCCACTTCACCCAGGGTTCCTTGGGTATCTGGTCGTAGATCACGTCGCAGGTCTTGATGACCCGCCAATAATGCTCACCGTCTGATGGCTGAATGATGCTCTGAAAATAGCGCCGCCTCATCTCTGGATCGTCGATACCACTCGCCGCGACCAACTGAAAACCCATTCGCGTCATTTCCAACTGGTGCTGCGGGTATGGCCCAAAGCTGCACTTCCCGCACCCGACAAAACCACGACCATAACGAGAATATCCGCCACCAGTCCATTCGTGCTCATGCGGATAGGCAAGATAGCGATCAAAGTAGTTCTTGGTCTCGGCGCTGGGTAACGTCTCCGTGTCCCATGACCAAACGGGAATCCCATATACAAACACGGTCTTGTGGTCAAAGGATGCAGCGCACACTCGGCAATTACGACCCTTCGTCGTGCCGGTGCGGCTCCAGTATCCGAATGCGGCAACGATACAAATGAGCAGAATCGATAAGGCAACCTTGAGAAGCCTTCTTCCGCTACTATTGTTGGGCTTCATCTTCTTAGAATTTCTTGCAGAACAGTGTTGTTGAACAACCTGTCGGGTTTAGGGGGTATTGAACAACCGGTTGTTGATCAGGGGCAAAGGCAACCCGGAAGCAAGAATTTTGGCGACCTCGTTCATGGAGGGCGTTTTAGGTCCTTCATGCTGGCAAGCCAAGCTGGGATTCAGTCTTTGGGAAGGTTTGAAGCGTTCAGTGAAAGGGGTCACGGTGAAAAGGGTCAGGCCGCTTCGTAACATTTTCGCCCGATTTGCCCTTCCAGCGGACTGGGGGGTATCTGTAGCCGGAGTAGTGTATTACCCCGAAAACGCTGGATTCCCGGGAAATCGATGGGGTTGGAGGGGATTTCGTCATTCGGATTTCGGAATTCGTCATTCCCCTCTCATTTCTTCCTCACTGGCGGAGGCGGGAGGAAGCGCTGACGGTCGCGGCACTGGAAGAGAGCTTCCTCGCGGGTGATGGTGCCTTGCTGGAGGAGGAGCTCGAGGGAGTCGTCGATGGTGTGCATGCCTTCCTTGCTGCCGATCTCCATGAGGCCGACGAGTTGCTCGACCTTGCGATCGCGGATGCAGGTACGGAGGCCATAGTTGACGCTCATGACCTCGGTGGCGAGGATGCGACCGCTGCCATCCGCCTTTGGCAGCAGGCGCTGGCAGACGATGCCTTCGAGGACATTGGAAAGCTGGGCGAGGATCTGCTGCTGCTGGTCGGGCGGGAAGACATCGACGAGACGGTCGATGGTCTGCGGGGCATCGACGGTGTGGAGCGTGGCGAGCACGAGGTGTCCTGTTTCGGCGGCTGTGAGGGCGATGCGGATGGTTTCCAGGTCGCGCAGCTCCGAGACGACAATGACGTCCGGGTCCTGTCGCAGGGCCTGGCGGAGGGCCATGGAGAAGGACTTGGTAGCCTTGCCGATCTCGCGCTGCTTGATGAGGCAGGAGCGATGCGGGAGGACGAACTCGACGGGGTCCTCGATGGTGATGACGACGCCGGAGCGGGTCTCGGCGATGCGTTTCACCATGGCAGCGAGGGTGGTGGTTTTCCCGGAACCGGTGATCCCGGTGACGAGGACCAGGCCGCGACGGTGCTGGCAGAACTGCTCGATGGTGGGCGAGTGGCCGAGTTGGGAAAGCTCCGGGACCTCCGGCGGAATGTGGCGGAAGGCGGCTTCGAGGTGGTTGCGGGCGTAGTGGACATTGGCGCGGAAGCGGCCGAGCCCGCTGATCTCAAGCGCGTAGTCGAGCTCCCATTCGGTCTCGAGTCGCGAGCGCTGGGTTTCCGACAGGGTCGAGAAGATCAACGTCCGGGTGGCATCCGGCGTGAGGGTGAAATCCTCCAATGGGATGAGGGTGCCATTGATGCGGGCAGCGGGCGGGGCATCGACGCTGAGGTGCAGGTCGGAGCCGCCGTTCTCCACAGCCATGCGGAGGTAGTCGTCGATGTCGCGGAGTTGGGACATGGTAGAAAGTGAGAAGTGATTAGTGGAGAGTGAGAAGTGGAAGAAAGTTTGCTAGGTTTCAGTTTTCAGTTTTCAGGGAAGAGGAGGGGGGGAGAACATTGAACATTGAACGTCCAACTTTGAACGTCGAAGTGATATGGCGAGGCCGATTCTTCATTTCGAATTTCGAATTTCGAATTTCGAATTTTCTTCCTCACGCGATGCCACGAAGGGCCCTGTCGAGATCGAGTGGATTCGGCGCGGCGGCTCGGGCGGTGGCGGGGTGGATCTTTCCGGCGAAGACGGCCTCGCAAAGGGACTTTAGGAAGGAG
>JAIXVN010000512.1 GCA_027483005.1 Verrucomicrobiaceae bacterium | reverse complement strand
GATCTTGGCTTTCGAGATCACCCTGGAATGGCTCAGGGCGCTCCATCCCGAAGCCGGTCAGGATCTTCTGATTGAGGCCGCTGCACTTGTCGTGCTCAACGATCAGCCGCCCGCCATCCTTCCTCCGGCTCCCGTTTCTCGCACCACTCTCAAAGGCTTCACAGGGACTCATCCGCGCCTCAACGAGGGTTCACTGGAGCTCGATTACCACGAGTTCACCGCCCGGCTGCAACGCTACGAAGCGGAGATCGTGCCTGCGTTCACGCACTTCCAGAAGCTCAAACACGAACTCGCCGAGACCCGTCGCCGCGAGCTTCGACTCGATCAGTTCAAGGCCGGGGTGCTCAGTTCCTTTGTCCGCAATCGTCTGCTCGATCAGGTCTATCTGCCACTCATCGGAGCGAATCTCGCCAAGCAACTCGGCGCGGCCGGCAGCGACACCCGCACCGATCGCATGGGCCTGCTGCTGCTCATTTCTCCGCCCGGCTATGGCAAGACCACGCTGATGGAGTACGTCGCCAGCCGCCTCGGCATCACGCTGGTGAAGATCAACGGACCCGCGCTTGGTCATCACGTCACCTCGCTCGATCCCGCCGAAGCGCGCAACGCCAGCGCCCGCGAGGAAATCGAGAAGCTCAATCTCGCCTTCGAGATGGGCGACAACGTGATGATCTACATCGACGACATCCAGCACACCCATCCGGAGTTCCTGCAGAAATTCATCTCGCTCTGCGACGGCACCCGCAAGATCGAGGGCGTGTTCAAGGGCGAGGCCAAGACCTACGACCTTCGCGGCCGCAAGGTCGCCGTCGTCATGGCCGGCAACCCCTACACCGAAGTCGGCGGAAAATTCCAGGTCCCCGACATGCTCGCCAACCGCGCGGACACCTACAATCTCGGCGACATCCTCGGCGGCCATGAGGAGGCCTTCAAGGACAGCTACATCGAGAACGCCCTCACCAGCAACGCCGTCCTCGCCCGCATCGCCGCGCGCAGTCATGCCGATGCCCTTGCCGTCCTGAAAATCGCCCGCACCGGCACCCGCGAGGGCGTCGAGTTCGAGGGCAGCTTCAGCGCCGAGGAAATCAACGATGCCGTGGCCGTCATGGAGAAGCTCCTGCACGTTCGCGAGATCATCCTGAGGGTGAACCAGGAGTACGTCCGCAGCGCGGCGATGGAGGATGCCTACCGCACCGAGCCGCCGTTCAAGCTCCAGGGCAGCTACCGGAACATGAACAAGATCGCCGACAAGATCCAGCCGCTCATGACCGACACTGAGGTCGCCACCCTCATCGCCGATCACTATCGCGGGGAGGCCCAGACTCTCAGTCAGGCCGCCGAGGCGAACCTCCTGAAATGGCGGGAAATCAACTCGCTTTCCACCGAAGAAGACGCCGAGCGCTGGGCTGCCATCAAGAGCACCTTCAGCCGCAACCTCCTCACCGGCGGCGCTGGTGAGAATGATCCGATCAACCGCATCACCGGTCACATGAACGCCTTCACCGTCGGCCTTGAAAGGATCGAGCACGCCGTCGGAAACTCCACCCTCTCCGAAAACACCCTCGGCCACCTCCAGAAGATCATCGAAGGCCTGCGTGCCGTGCCGGTGAACGTCGAAATCAAGGTCCAGCCGGTCGAACAAGCCAACTCCGGCTCGATGCCCGTGGCCATTTCGAACGAGGTGTCGCAGGACAACGTGGGTTGAGTACTGAATACTCTGGTTTTCGCGATGACTCATTTGATCGAAGCTTTCAAATGGTTCGGGTGGCTTGACTGGGGAAGTCTTTCGTGTATTTTTCGCGTGTGCCCACCAAGACCATCACCCTTGAACTGGACGCCTATGAGAAGCTCCGCCAAGCAAAACGCGGCGGCGAGTCGTTCACGGAAGTCGTGCGTCGAGCCGTGCTGGTGGACGCTCCGCTGACGGGGACATCTCTAAGGGACTACCTGAGGAAAGGCGGAAGTGGCGTCAGTGACAGGTATCTCGATTCGGTGGAGGAAGCCGCGAACCACGATTCCATCCCGGATGATCCATGGGCCTGATCCTCGACACCAATTTCATCATCACGGCCGAACGTGAGGCGAGACGTGGCGAAAGAGGTCGGGTGGACCGCTTTCTTGCAGATCATCCACAAGACTTACTTTTAATCACCTTCACGGTGGCTGGAGAGCTGGCCTGTGGTCAATCCGCTTCCAAACAGCTCGATTGGGAAAAGCTCTGTCGTCCGTTTCCGATGCTGCCGTGGACGAAAGAGGTTTCGTGGCAGTATGGAGAAATCTATCGGTCGCTCGCCTCCATGGGTCAGCTCATCGGCGCCAACGACCTGTGGATTGCAGCCACGGCTCTCGCCAACGGCATGGGCGTGGTGACCAGCAACCTCGAGGAATTCGAACGCGTCCAAGGCTTGGTGGTCATCGGGTATTGAACGTGGATCAGCAAGTTCACTCATGCCGCGACGCCTTGATTGGATCGACCGAGGCGGCACGGCGGGCTCAGTCCTTGCGGTTTGTTTCTTTGTCTCAGAGAGGTGGGGAGGGCGGAAGCAGGTCTTTAGACGCTCCGTACCTCAAACAGGCCGAAATCGCCATCATCAATCGCTTCTCCGGAGAACCGGAAATGGAAATCCACGGAACCTCCTGCTGATCCAATGCCCCCTCGAACCATCGGTGCATTTCGTGGCGGATGAACTCTCCGTCGCGCAAGCCGTCCTGAACGAAAGGAATCTCGTCGCCTGTTAAAAGATATAAATCCGCCTTGCACGACATGGCGAATTCTTCGAGTGCTGCGGATCGGAAACTCATGTATCGGCGGTGCCAGAGAGTTGTGGCGAATGCATTGGTGTCGCAGATCAGCACGCGATTCGCTTCGCGGGCTGCCAGATTCTCCCGCCGAGTTTGTTCCCTGGCGATCTCGAGAAACTCCTCGGTCCTCCATTCAGTTTC
>JAIXVN010000326.1 GCA_027483005.1 Verrucomicrobiaceae bacterium | reverse complement strand
TGACCGTCGAGGAGAACACCCCGGCAGGGCTCGAGGATTCCGAGTAGGAAACCACCGCCGCGTTGGCCACCTGAAGGCAAAGCCCAGCCAACGCCACCTGAAATGGCGCGGGGCGGAATCGACGGATGGAGAGGATGAAGCTCATGAGCGGCAGTTGCCCGAGGGATGAATCAAGCTTCAAGGGCGGACGATGGTGTTCGCGCTGCTGGAGCTGAATCCGTAGTTGCCGGCTTGGATAACCGAAAGTTCCGGTGTCGTGATCGCACGGACCCCGAGTCGACCGAACAGAAATGCCCGTCCCTGCGCGGTGGTCGCGATTCCACTCGCCAGAGTCTGACCGTTGAAAGCTCCACCCACCCCCTTGACCTCGCCATTGACCAGGCTGATGGCAGAATCTCCCTTTGCAATGAGCCAGAACCAAAGGGAGAGAAGGTCGGAATCCTCCACCGGCTTGGCACTTGCAGTGAACGAGGCGACGGCTCCACTTGTAGGTGCCGTGATCCAATGGATTCCCAACAGATCCCTCTGATCCTTCGCGAGCACTTCGATCTGGATGTCACCGAAGGTACTCGACCAGTCAGCCGCCGCATTCCAGGTCAAACGCTTCACGGTATTGGTCGCCTGCCCGGGGCCTACATTGGTCGATGTATTCTCAACCAAAGTCGCGATTCTGAGAACCTGCGCAAGGGTTTCTCCTCCATTTTGAAATCCGAGAACCGCGACATCTGCGGTGGCACTGTCTGGGTCCACGACCTTGTAGTCGATATCGAGTAGGGTCGATGCGGATCGCTGGGCCACCTTGATGACACTGGGCTGTGGCACCACGTTACGGACCAGTGGATTGTCGGTGGATGCATAACGGCGTTCAACACATTGGACTTCAGAGCCACTAGAACCAGAAACACCAGAGCCACCGATAGACCACAAATCACCAGAAGGACTGAACGCCGCACCAAGACGGTTCGAGGAGAGGCCTGTAAATGAAGGGGGTCCTGCCAATGTCCCAATTTGAGTGAGGGAAAGATCGAAGAGGTAGGTGCTGGTAGATCCGCAAAATGTTAGGAGTCCATCCGGGCTGAGACAAAACCGCTCATTTGCAATCACGAAATTGTCCGCTCCCGCTCCAGATCCGAAAGCCCTGAGAAAAACTCCATTGGATGTAAATGCCTGAACCCGCTGACGAACGCTGGGAGTATCCACAATCACGACTTGCCCATTTCGCGCCGCGATTCCAAAGGCGGCCTTGATCTGGCCGGCCAAGGTCCCTAAGCTGCCCCACTTGCGCTTGAAGGCACCTTGGGAATCAAACACCTGCACACGGTTATTGCCGTCATCCAGAACGAATACCTCATCATTCTCGTCGATCGTTAAATGAGCGTGCTGATTCACCAGAGTCGAACTGGGGATAGTACTAGTAGCTGCAGTGAACTGCCCGTCGCCGTTTCCGGCGCTGCCAACGCTCCAGCGGAGCACGCCTGCGGAATCGAATGATTTCAGCGAGGACTGGTCGCGATCAAACACGTAAAGATTTCCAGCCGAGTCGCAGGCCATTCCAGTGATGTCTCCAAATGTTGCCGTGAATGCGGAGACGTAGGCACCAGCCGCAGTAAACTTCTGGATTCCTGTGGTCTTGAATCTGCTGGAAGAGATCGTAGAAGTGATCCCGACATAGACCGAGTCTGCACTCACTGCGATCCCCTTCTTCTGAACCGTATTCGGGACTTCAAGCCGCTTGTTGTAATAGCTCCAGGAATCCTGCGGCATCGGGGCGGCTAGGGATTCACCAGAAAAGGTTGCAGCGAATGCCAAACAAACGCCAAGAAATCCGCTAACCGAACCGATCTTCATTTGTTAAAACCATCTACTTGCTCGTCCAAAAGGTCGATCAAAATATCAACTCCCATCCTTGTTGACCTTTCTGAGCGATTCGGGATCCCGCCAAGTTTCCGTTTCCAAATGGCCTCACCGCCCCGGTCGGCCGCTAAAGACCCGAGGGTCCCAGCCTGCTTTTGATTTGGCCTCGTGAATCAATTCACACTTCCTCTATTCCGCATTGGCAGCGCGGGTTTCACCGCCTAGCCTCCGCCCCTTCGATGTCTGAGAAAACCAAGTTCCACTTCACCGGGATCTGCGGGACCGCCATGGGCGCGGTCGCGGCCGCCATGAAACAGCGCGGCTTCACCGTGACCGGTTCCGATGCCAACGTCTATCCGCCGATGTCCGACTTCCTGCGCGGCCAGGGCATCCCGATCGCCGAGGGCTATCGCGAGGAGAACATCCCGGCCGACACCGACGTCGTGATCATCGGCAACGCCATTTCACGCGGCAACCCGGAGGCCGAGGCCGCACTCGACCGCAAGCTGCTCTACCATTCCCTTCCCGAGGTCCTGAAGGAGTTCTTCCTGCGCGGCAAACGCAACTTCGTCGTCTCCGGCACCCACGGAAAAACCACCACCACCTCGATGCTCGCCTGGCTGCTCCGGAACGCCGGACGCGACCCCGGCTTCCTGATCGGAGGCCTGCCGAAAAACCTCGGCCAGGGCGCGGTGTTCACGAACTCCGAGTTCAACGTCCTCGAAGGCGACGAATACGACACCGCCTTCTTCGACAAGCGCTCGAAATTCCTCCACTACCTCCCGGAGTGCGTCGTGGTGAACAACATCGAGTTCGACCACGCCGACATCTACGACTCGATCGACGCCATCAAGCTGACCTTCAAGCGCCTGCTCAACATCGTCCCGCGCGGCGGCGTGGCCTTCGTGAATGGCGACGAGCCGAACTGCCTCGAAGTCGCCGCCAACGCCCCCTGTCCCGTCACCACCGTCGGTCTTTCCGAAAGCTGCAAGCTGCGGATCGAAAACGTGAGCTACGAGACGGATCGTAGTTCCTTCGACCTCGGCGGCGAACGCTACTCGGTCCGCATGACCGGCGAGTTCAACGTCCGCAACGCCGCCATGGCGTTGGCAGCGGCCACTTTCGCCGGACTCACGCCTGATGAAATCCGCGAAGGCCTCGAATCCTTCGATGGCGTCGCACGCCGTCAGGAACTTCGCGGCGAAGTCAACGGCATCAAGATCATCGACGACTTCGCCCACCACCCGACCGCCATCAAGCTCGCGGTTCAAAGCCTGCGCCAGCGCTACACCAAGGGCCGCCTGTGGATTCTTTTCGAACCGCGCTCGAACACCACCAAGCGCTCGGTCTTCCAGCACGAACTCGCCGAGGCCCTCGCGCTTCCGGACTTCGCCGTCGTCTCCGCCATCCCGGACCTCCACAAGGTTCCCGAAGGCCAGCGGCTCGATCCCGGCAGGCTCGCCAGCGACATCGCGTCGATGGGTGGCCACGGCCGCTACATCCAGACCGTCGAGGAAATCGTCGCCATCGTCGCGGCCGAAGCCAGGCCCGGTGACACCGTCGCCGTCCTCAGCAACGGCGGCTTCGGCGGGATTCACGGAAAGCTGCTCGAAGCGCTGAAGTGATCTGATTCCTTACCGCGAATGGACGCGAAGAACGCGAATGGACTAGACCCTCGACATCCTCGAGGCCCCGCTGAAGATCCTGCTCCAGCGCCAGATCGTCCTGCTCAGGAATTGGCGCGAACTCCTCTCCGCCGACCGCCAGCACGACGCCGACTCCCTGCTTCCCGACCTCCTGCTCTCCATCAAC
>JAIXVN010000267.1 GCA_027483005.1 Verrucomicrobiaceae bacterium | reverse complement strand
CTCGGGAAAATGCATGGCGTCCGTGCCGGTGAGATCGTCGGCATGCTCTATGGAGAATCCGGCATGCCGCAGGGCTCGATCGGTCAGATCCGTCTGTTCAACAAACACAGCAGCGTGGACGTGAAGGCGGAGTATGCGGATCGGCTGATCCAGGTCATCCGCAATGCCAAGCTGCGCGGTCGTGGATTCGTCCTCGACTATGATCGTGGTCCGGGCGGTCCGGTCTGAGCCTGCATTTATCCGAAGCGGACACATTCCATTCTTGGACAGCCTCAAGGGCTTGGGCCAATCTCCATCCATGTCAGCGCAGTCAATCGCAGTCGTGGGTGTTGGAAGGATGGGGGCCAACATGGCCCGTCGTTTGAAGGAGACGGGTCGCAGGGTCAGTGCGGTTTATGATGTGCGCCGCGACTCCGCCACCGCCCTCGCGGAGGAGCTTGGATGCTCGGCTCCTGAGTCCCTCAAGGAAGTCACTGCTTCGGCGGATGTCATCCTGACGGTGGTGACCGACAATGCCGCGATGCGTGGAATTTTCACCCTTGAAGGTGACTCCCTTTTGATTGGCGCGGCTGGAAAGTTCTTCATCAACTGCGCGACGGTGAGTCCCTCGGTTCATCTGGAGGTTTCGGCTGCCTGTGACGCTGTTGGAGCCTCGGCCCTTGAGGCTTGCATGGCGTCCAGCATCACGCAGGCGCGAAACGGCACGCTCTATCTCATGGTTGGAGGGTCGGAGAACGTGTTCCTCTCGCTTGAATCCATCCTGAAGGATCTTTCCTCCTCGCTGCGCTTGGTGGGTGGAATGGGGGAGGGCACGAAGGTCAAGGCTTTGGTCAACATGGTGATGAACATCAACACCGCCGCACTTGCGGAAGGGCTGGGGCTTGGTGCTGCGATGGGTCTCGATCTTCAGATGTTGAAGAGCGTGTTCGCCCAGACCGGAGCGAATTCGCGGGTGCTCGAAACCGATGGCGATGACATGATCACGCGCGAGCACGACTGTTACTTTTCCGCCGCGCACGCAGCAAAAGACTGCGGGATTGCAAACGAGCTTGCGGTGGAGGCCGGTGTTCCCGTTCCCTTGTCGCACGCCACCGAATTGCAGTACCGTCGATTGATCTCACTTGGTCTGGGAGAACTCGACAAATCCGGCATCGCGGAGCTTACCTTTCCTGGACGAACTGTTTGACCTCATGAATTTCCCCGAATTTCGAAATCGCGAAGGCGAGAAACTGGACACCGCCTTTCATCCCGGCAGCCGTGAAGGCGTGCTGTTGATCCTCGGTCATGGACTGACCGGCAACAAGGACCGGCCCCTGCTCGTCGAGTTGGCGAAGGGACTTTCCAAGCGTGGTTGGCCCTGTCTCCGGCTTTCGTTCGCAGGGAATGGAGACTCGGAAGGCCGCTTCGAGGATGTGACCATCACGAAGGGCACCGAGGATCTTCAGGCGGTGCTCGATGCCATCCCGAGCGGGGTCCAGGTCGCCTACTGCGGTCACAGCATGGGCGGTGCCATCGGCACGCTGACGGCTGCGGCGGATGTCCGCATCCAGGTGCTGATCACGGTGTCCGGCATGGTTTACACCGCGAATTTCGTGGAGCGTGAATTCGATGATCTAACGCCCGGTGAGGACGTGATGTGGGAGGATCCGAAGTGTCCGCTGACCCAGGCGTTCATTGACGACCTCACCGACATCGGCGATACTCTGGATGTGGCCCATGAAATCGATGTGCCCTGGCTGCTGGTTCACGGCACTGACGACGATGTCATCCCGATCCTTGACAGCGAGGACGCCTTCGCGACGACGGAGACCGTGAAGGAGATCATCGAAATCGATGGGGCCGATCACAGTTTCGACGCGGAAAGCTACCCGCAGGTCATCGATGCGGTCGACGCCTGGCTGAACGAGCACATGAGTTGAGTTTTCGCCTGACCAGCGATGCATGGCCCCAACGGGGCAGAAGGTGATAGCCCGGGGTAAAGCCCGGAGGAGCGATCTGGAAATGGATTGAGCCCTGGAGGGGCGGCAGGAGGCAGATTGGCGGCGCATGATGGATCCGCCCCACTGTGCCCATTCAGGGCAAATGACAAATCGTTCCACCTGCCCAGGGCGGCGCGGTGCTTGCCCTGGGCTACTTCCTTTTGCCTCGTTGAGGCAGTCAGATCACCACGCCTTCGCGCCGGCCGAATCATACGGCAGCCACAGCAAGGCGATCGCCTCGACCTTGATGTCGCTCTTCGCGGGCTTCACGGAATCCGATTCCAGGGTGAGCGCGGCAGGATCATAGCTGGCGGCGAGCTTGTTGCACTCAGCCTCGAGTTCGGCCTTGATGGCTTCGAGGTCCTGTTTGAGTCCGTCGATCTTGCCCTGCACGACATTCACGTCCTGATGCTGCTGGTAGGCGCTTGAAGCCTTGCCGAAGGCGGAGGTGCCACGGGTGATCGAACCGAGACCGGCCTTTCGACCAAAGACGGCACCGAGAATGCCCCCGAGCACGGAGACGCCGGCGTTGATTTGTGCGGTCTGGGCCTGGGCCTTTTCCTTGGAGAGTTGTCCTTCGGCAGTCTGCAATTTGGACTCAACGGCGGCGATCTTCTTGGCGGCTGCGTCCTTCAACTTGTCGAGGGCAGCATCACGGGCCTCGCGCGCTTGAAGATTGAGTCGCTGACGGAAATCGGCTTCCAGTTCGCCGATGTTCGACCAGGCCTTGAGAGCGGGGCAGGAGAAAATCTCGGCGCGTTCATTCCGATAAAGCCATTCGGCGAAGTCCTTCTCGACCTGCTTGTAGTTGGCCCCGTTCATGGCGAAGCCGGGAAGCGACTCGAATCCGGCACTGGCCGCAGGTTCGCTGCCGAGAAGCTCCGGCTTGAGCGGCGGCGGGAGGTTGGTGTCCCAGGTGATGCCTTCCTGGGTGATCGGATTCACAAAGCGCACCGTGCGGCTGACCTCGGCATTGGCCTTGGTGGAGCTGAAATGAACCGTGGCCACGCGCAGCAGGGTCGGGCGGTAAACGACCTCATTGGCGGATGACGAAGGCTGCGCGAATTTCTCGATGACTCCGGCACCCACAACCGGACGTGCACCCTTCGGGGTTTCCGCTGGAGCTAAACCAGGCAGGGCCATGGGATTGTCGGGCGCGGCGACCTCCTGTTTCGCTCCGGCGGCGGGAAACTCCCCGCGCCTCGGGTCCATCAGCGACTTGATCTGGCTGCGGGTCAGCGGACCTGTTAGATAACTCATGGCCCAGCGGACGTGGAACAGCACCGGCGAATCCTCGTGGACGTTGTTCATCAGGAACACCCGGTTGCCGAGCCCGGAGAGGAGCTTCTCCATCGAGGCACGATCAAACTTCGCGTTCTGTGAACCGGCGGCACCTTCGAGCCCGTCGAGCACGCGGAGCTTGTCGCGCTCGGTTTGCAGGCGACCGAGGAACCAGGTGCCGATGTTGGACAGCGCCTTGTAATCGAGGTCCACCGGGTTCTGCGTGGCGAGGAGGCAGCCGATCCCGAAAGCGCGACCCTGTTTGAGCAGCGTCATCAGCGGCTTCTTCGAGGGCGGGTTGGCCGTCGGCGGCAGGTAGCCGAAGATTTCATCCATGTAGAGCAGCGCGCGAAGCGAGGTGGTGCCGTTCTGGGCGCGCATCCAGGCGAGGGTCTGATTCAGCAGCAGGCTGACGAAGAACATCCGCTCGGCATCGGCGAGGTGGGCGATCGAGAAGATGGCGATGCGTGGCTTTCCTGCGTCGGTGCGCAGCATCTTCGCGAGGTCGAGCGGCGTGCCCTCGAGCCAGGTCGCGAAGCCGGGCGAGGCGATGAGGTTGTTGAACTTCAGCGCAAGCGTCTGGCGGTTCCTCTGGGGCAGGAACGACTCGAGGTCGATGACGCCGACCTTGTCGAAGCCGGGCTTCTGGATTTTTGAAACGAGGGTCTCGAGAGTCAGGTCTCGCTCGTTCGACCACTCGTTCTTGAAGATCGAGGACAGCAGGATGGCTTCCGGACTTTGGATGGGATCGGCATTGACTCCGACGAGGGAGAGCAGTGAGGCGACCGTGCTTTCGATGCGCTCGCTGAAGAGTTCGCCATCATCGACGATCTCGAAGGGCGGTGCCTCCAACGAGGCGAGGATCGAGACCGGGATGCCGGCCTTGCTTCCGGGAGTGAAGATCGTGAGATCGGTCTTTTCCCGGAGCTGGCGGATGCGGTCACCGGACTGCCCCCAATCGGCGAGGCCGTTTTTCCACGTCTCTGCGGTCTTCGCGGCGAACTCGTCGGGACTGATGCTCTTCTTGGCGGCATCGTCCTCGTTGATCCACGGACGGAAATCCTCGGCTCGGAGTTCCGGGAAGGTGAGCAACAGGTTCGAGATATCGCCTTTCGGGTCGATCACGATCGCGGGGATGTTGTCCATTGCGGCTTCCTCCAGCATCGCGAGGCAGAGGCCGGTTTTTCCGGAGCCAGTCATGCCGAGCACCACGCCATGGGTGACCATGTCCTTGGAATCGTAAAGCACGAGGTCGTCATGGATCGTCTTCGTCTCCAGATCGTATTCGCGACCGAGGTAGAACTGACCCAGCTTTTCGTAGTCTGCGGGAGTGAT
>JAIXVN010000207.1 GCA_027483005.1 Verrucomicrobiaceae bacterium | reverse complement strand
CGCGAAGCGGCCTGCCTCGTTTCCACGGGGGATGCTGTAGGAAAGGGTCTGCCCGACGTTGGCATCGGTGGCGGTGACCGTGCCGACCGTGCTGCCGAGGATGGCGCCTGGCGTGACGGAAAATGAGCTGTCGCTGACGGCAGGGGTCAGGTTGGCCGGGAAGATCAGGGAAAGGGCATCGATCGACAAGGTGTCGCGATTGCCTGAAGCGGTGCGATTGGTGTCGCGCACGCGGACGATGGTGGTGCCTGTCGTTCCGGTGACGAAGCTGAAGGTTTGTGCGGTGTTGTTGTCGACGGTCTTGGTGATCAGGAAGGCGTTGGTGTAGGTGGAACCTCCATCGGTGGAGACCGTGAATTGGAAGTCATCGGTGTCGTTGCTGACGGAGTGATGGGCCTCGACACTGAGGGTGACCTCCCGGGTGTTGTTGGTGGTGAAGGTCCAGCGATGTTCAAGGATGCTGGGGTTGGCATTGCTTTCGCGAAGCACCCAGTAGGAATTGTCGCTGGTGGAGGCGCTGGAGGAGTTACCGCTGGAGGTTGAGCCGCCGGAGAAGGTGGTCGTGGCGTTGCTGGAGGTGAGCGCGGAGGCCGATCCGTTGGGTGGGTTTCCAACGGTGAGGGTCGCGCTGGCCTGAACGGTGGCGTTCACACCATCGCTGACGCTGTAGGTGAAGGTCCAGGGGCCGAGTTGATTGAGATCCGGGGTTCCGCTGACCGTTCCGGAGGTGGAAATCGAGAGCCATGAGGGTCCGGAGACAAGGGCAAAGGTCAGGTTGTCTCCTGGATCGGAGACGAAGCTGGCGAGCGACGTGGTGATGGCTGAACTTGCGGTGAAGGTGCCGAGGGCCGCTGGATTGGAGGTGATCTCCGGTGGGGAATTGGTTCCGGGTGCGGTGATCGAGACGGGAGCGAGTGATTGTTTCGGTGTGAAGAATCCGCCATGACCTGAGTCCTGGGCGCCGATCTGGAGTTGATAGAGCCCTCCCGGCGCAAGGGTGCCGACGACAAGGATGGCCCCGGTTCGAGGATTGATCGCGAAGCGGCCAAGGGAGTTTCCTGAAACGATGGAGTAGCGGACTTCGTCGAAAGCGGCATCGCTGGCGCTGACGGTTCCGGCGGTGGAGTTCAGAGGGTAGTTTTCCGCAATCGTGAAGCTGTACGACGAGGCACTGAAGACAGGGGCGAGGTTCGAATCGTATGGGGCAATCGTGGAGTCTGAGAGGTTGTTGGTGGAGAAGGGGATGATCTCGTTGCTGGTGATGTTCGGACCCGTCCATGAGACGGCCAGATGGTCGTTGCCGGTGGCTTCCTTGACGCGGGCTTCGATGTAATAGCGAACCCCTGCGGTGAGAGGGGTGCCGACCGAGGTCTGGCTGGCGAAGGAGGTCCAGTTCTGATAGCCGGTCGAAGAGCTGTTGGAGGCGATCTGGACCGCGTTGGCGGGATTGGAATCGGTGCTGAGAAGCAGCGAGGTGGCATCGTCGCCAGCAATCGAGAAGTTATAGGTGCCAGTGGTTCTGGGCGTGAGATAGGCTCGGATCCGACCCCCGTAGTTGTCGCCAGCGGTCACAAGTCCGGTGGTGAAACCGGGGATGGAAACCACGCGATCCGGTTTGTTGGGGAAATTCGCGGACGAGGTCAGGGTGGAGACGCTGGTTCCTGCAAGGCCGTCCCAGATTTCATAGACCAGGCCAGAGGTGGCGGCGACCGCATTGGTGGCCGTGTAGCTCATGTCGTGGGGTGAAAGGTAGCGTCCTGGAATCACCTCGCGCGGGACGAACGTGGTGATGTTGGTGCTGTCCCTGATCTGCCAGGCAACCGAGAGGTGGTCGCTGCCGGTGGACTCCTTGTGACGGGCTTCGAGGTAGCAGATCTGGCCTGCTGTCAGATTGAAGGTGGTGCTTTGCTGGCTGCCGTAGGTGGTCCAGGTCTGATAGGCGGAGGCGGCGGTCAGGGAGGCGATCAGGCTGAGCGGCGTGGTGGCTCCCGAGGCATTGAAGTGAAGCTCGGCGGTGGCGTCACCGGAGATCCAGAACTGGTAGGTGCCGGTGTAGGGGGCGATCATCCAGGCGCGCATGGTGCTGCCGTAGTTGTCACCTCGTGTGGTGTCGTTGAATTCGGTGAGACGGATTTCCCGGGTGGGTGAGGCGGGAAAGGCGGCGCTCGATGTCAGGCTGGAGACGGTGGTGCCGGTGATGCCTTCATAGAGGGTGTGCTTGACGTAGCCCGGGCTGAATGAAGCCGAGCAGGGAAGGATGGTGATCGTCGTGGTGAGGTCCGAGGTCAGGGCTGGAGAGCCGCGGTCGGTGGCACGGAGGCTGAGGGTGTAGGACGACTGGGCGGCGGCATCGAGCGCGCCTGCGACGGTGAGGACGCCGGTGTTGGAGTTGATGGCAAATTTCCCGGCACCGTTTCCGGAGACGATCGAATAGGTGCAGAGATCAAAGCGATCGGGATCGCTGCCGGTGAAGGTGCCAAGGGCGGTTCCGGAGACGGTGTTG
>JAIXVN010000198.1 GCA_027483005.1 Verrucomicrobiaceae bacterium | reverse complement strand
TTGAAAAGGCGTGAAGCCCACCGCACGGGCCGAGTCCCACTGTGCGCGCGGGATGCTGTCGACTCCGCCACGAAGGATTTCTCCAAGGTAGGCACCCTCGAACAGGGAAAGCAGGATCACGCCGATGACGAGCTTGTCATTCCAGCCCCAGCTTTCAAAGGTGCGAGAAAACAGGGGCGCGAAGATCACGAAGTAGCCGACGAGCAGCTGTACCAGAAGTGGGGTCTCGCGGACGAATTCCAGAAACAATCGGCAGGTCCATTTCACTACGGGCAACCCAGTGCGCTGGCCAAAGAGCAACAACAGCCCGACCAGCGTGCTGCCTACCAGTGCGCCGAGCGACAGCAGGATCGTCGTTCGCCAGCCGCGCAGCAGCAGCTCGCGATACTCCCAGGGCCGGGTCCAATTCCAATCGCCGTCCTTCAGGCTGGTGAAGATCGACACGCACAGCCAGGCGACGCCGGCGAGGATGAGCAGGGCGGCGGCCAGGTTGAGGAGACGTTGTTTGGAAAGCACGAAATTCTAAGCACTCAATTCGAAACGGAAGAGAAGAAGTCCCCAATAACCTCTAACCATTAAATGTCCACTCTCACCGCAGAATGAAGGGGATGCCCTGGGATTCGAGGAACTTCTTCTCATCGGCGAGGTAGCGGCTGCCGAGTTTTTCGAAGCCTCCTTCCTTGCGGAACTTTGCGATGAAGGTGTTGACCTGGGTTTTGAGCGCGTCGTTGCCCTTGCCGATGCCGATGGCCCAGGATTCCTCGATGAAGGGCTTGAGCAGGGCGCGGGTGGTGTCGGGGTTGGCCTTGTTGTAGCGGTAAATACTAAGTTGATCGTAGATGAAGGCATCGGCCCTTCCTTGCGCCACTTCCATCACGCAGGCGGGTTCCTCGGTGAAGGCGGTGCGTTTTGCCTCGGGAAGATTGGCGGCGGCCCAGCTTTCGGCCGTGGTGGAGGCCTTCACCGCGAGACGGGTGCCGGGTCTCTTGAGGTCCTCGACTGACTGGACGGCCGAGTTTTTTCCGACCAACAGCGAGAGTCCGGTGAAGGCGTAGGGATCGGAGAAGTCGATCGACTTGCGGCGCTCGTCGGTGGCGGTCATGGACGAAAGAACGAGGTCGATGCTGCCCGATTTCAAAGCGGGGATGAGGCCTGAGAACTCCATGGGCACGATTTTCAGCGGTCGGCCCAGATCGGCGGCGAGGGCTTCGGCGAGCTTCACGCCGGCGCCGTCGGGATTGCCGGATGAGTCCTGCATTTCAAAAGGCGGATAGGTCAGCTCCATGCCGATGCGCAGGGGCGCGCCGCTTGCGTTGGCGGTGGTGGAGGGCTTCTGACAACCGGCGAGCAGAAGCAGGGCGGCGAGGGCGAAAAGTCGGTGCATCGCGGGGAGGATAGAGGCTTTCTCGATCCACGCAGCACGAAAGATACCGGACTTCGGCCTTGTGCCGGTCGAGAGGGCTGAAGAAGCTGCGCCCGCTCCGGGAAATCCGGGGCCGTCGTTGGGAAGCCCGTGGCCCGGGCAGGAAATTGATGGGGAATCCGGTGTGAACCCGGAGCGGTACCGCCACTGTATGGAGGCGCGGGTTTTCAACCCGTTACTTCGAGCCAGATCGCCAGCCTGCGATCGTGTTCGAACCGGACCTGCGGAACTCAGGTCCACGGACCCATACTGAATGACACCACAACAGAACGCACCCGGCCACAGTCGGGTGCTGAAGACGGCTCCGCGCCTATTGGCAGCGGGGATCCTGGCCCTGCCGTTGGCGGAGGCTGAAATTGAACATGAACTCGGAGACTCCGTGGTCTCCGCCTGGCGCTTTCCGGCAGATGCCGGGAGGACGACGGCCTCGGTCACGGTGCTCGATCCGCGTGACTTGATGAATCGGGGAGTGAGCGACCTTTCCTCGGCGCTGAATCAAGTGCCGGGCGTGATCTCGCTTTCCACCGGCGGACAGGCCGGTGCCGCAGGATCGCTCTTCGTGCGCGGCACCACGACGGCCTACTCGCAGGTCGTGGTCGATGGCATGCGGCTGAGCGACTCGACCGTGCCACTGGGGAACTTCCTCGGCGGCTCAAGGCTCGACGACCTTGGCCGGATCGAGGTCCTGCGCGGCCCGCAATCGGCGCTTTATGGCGGCGAGGCGATCGGCGGCGTGATCTGGCTGGAAACGGCCCGCGGCGAAGGGGAACCCGGTGGCTCGCTGAGATTGGAGGGTGGCTCGTTCGACTCGTTGAGCGGTTATCTCTCCACCAAGGGGAAGTCGGGAAACTTCTCGTGGTTCACCGGGGCGGGCCATGACTCGACGGCCAACGACGTCCAACGAAATGACTGGGATCAGGGCCGGGCCGCCTTTCGCTTCGAATGGCAGGCCACGCCGGACATCGTGCTCGGCACGACTTTCCGCGCGAACGATGCCCGTTACGAGAATCCCTATGACGGAGGCTCGCTGGATCACCTCGATGCCGCGCTCGGGACGGTCTATGCGAACCTGCGCGTCAATGAGACCTGGAGCGCCCGATTTCACGCGGGCCTCTACCGTGAGAGCTACGACAGCGACTCCGCTTTCGGGAACTACGGAACGGACCTGACCCGGACGAGTGTTTCGACGGACCATGTCTTCACGTTGAGCCCGCAGCATCGAATCCTGTGGGGCGCGTTCTACGAGCAGACCGACTTCGAGAACACCATCGGCACGGCGGAAAATCGGGATCGATATGGCAGCTATCTCGGCTGGGAGTGGACGCCCGACGAACGATTTACGGCAAATGCCGTAGGTCGCTGGGAGGACTATGCGGCCTATGGCGACGAGGTCACCTGGCGGACTGGAGCCGCCTGGAGGATTCCCGTGATCGAAACCACGCTGCGCAGCGGGATCGGGCGGGCTTTCCGGACTCCGACCTACCTCGATTTGTTCGGCAGTGCCTTTGGGGCGGGAAACCCGAACCTCAGGGCCGAGTCTTCGATCGGTTGGGACCTCGGGCTTGAGAAGGAATGGTTGCCAGGTCACCGGGTCGGGCTGACGTGGTTCAGCAATGCCATCGAGGACCGCATCCGCTCGTCTCCAGCTCCCCCGGTCAACCGGCCCGGCACCACCCGCACGGGTGGCGTTGAGGCCTCGCTGGATGGCTCTTGGTGCGATGGCGAGTGGCGGTATCGCCTGGCCTGGACCTATCTCGACCGTTCGCTGGCGGACCAGCCTCGCAACAGCGGCAGTGCCTCGATCGACTGGCGGCCCACCGACAAGTGGATGCTCGGCGTGGGGGCTTTCCATGTCGATGAACGCAGTTGGGGCGGGCAGCCGTTGGACGAGGCCTGGGTGGCCCGGATCTACGGTGAATATCGTATTTCGAAAGGGGTGCGTCTGACCGGCCGAATCGAAAACGCCTTCGATACCAGTTGGCAGTACTCGCGATTCCCGTTCTCCTCGCCGGTGAATGCCCCCGGGTTTGGAGCCTTTTCAGGCATCGAGATCGATTGGTAAGCCGGATCATCATTCACTTTGACCGGTGTTTTGGGCTGGAGGCGGGCGACCGCCTCCAGCTTTTCGCTCGGCGCCCAGCTGGTCCTTGCGGCGATTCTCCACCTTTCCGGTCCGGCCGGACTGGTTTGGGGCCTCTGGGGCATGCCCGTTGGGTGCCGGAAGGCCACTGAGCCCGATTCCGATGGCGGGTCCGTTTTTTCCCATCGCGCCGACCGGGTCGCGATGCTACCCATCCGCCGGAATGTTTGAAGTCCGCGAGAAACCGGAAGTCGTCGAGCGCGCGTTGCTTGTGAGGATCTATTGCGATCCCCGCGAGGAGCAGGAGTCTGCCTCGCTGTTGGAGGAGCTGTCCGAACTCGTCAGCACCCTGGGCATCGGCATTGTCGATTCGGTGCTCGTCCGCACGCGGGAGCAGCACAAGCGCTTCATCTGCGGCACCGGCAAGGCCACCGAGATCTGCGATCTGGCCCATGCCCACGAGTGCGACGTCATCGTTTTCGACAACATGCTCGCCCCGTCCCAGCAGCGTGCCTGGGAAAAGGAGGCGAACATCTGTGTGATCGACCGCGAGGAGGTGATCCTCGACATTTTCGCCAAGCGCGCCCAGACAAAGGAGGCACGCCTCCAGGTCGAGCTTGCCCGCATGCAGTATGCCCTGCCGCGCATGGCCCGGATGTGGGGTCACCTCGATCGTGAAGGCGGTGGCAGCACCGGCGGTTCCGGCGGCGGCGCGGCGCGTGGCATGGGTGAGAAGCAGATCGAGGTCGATCGCCGCATGGCGCGGGTCCGGATCGATCGGGCCCGGCGTGAGCTGGAGGACGTCAGGAAACAACGAGCCACCCAGCGCAAGGAACGGGAAAAGACCGAGACGCCTCACGCGGCCATCGTCGGTTACACCAATGCCGGCAAGTCCAC
>JAIXVN010000433.1 GCA_027483005.1 Verrucomicrobiaceae bacterium | reverse complement strand
TCGAAGTGGTGGCATCGACCTTCAATGCGCCGGAGGAAGTCATCACGGGCGATCTGGATGGAGACGCGGATCAGGATCTGATCGTCCTTTCCGCAGTTGATGGCAAGGTTGTCATGTTCGAAAACTCCGGAACGTCCACTCCGAGCTTTGTGCGCACCGACATTGACCGCTCCTGCGCCGGAGCCTCGTGCGTCGTGGCAAGGGATCTCAACGGGGATACCAGGCTGGACATTGCCACCGGATCATTCACGGATAACGATCTCTCCTGGTATCCGAACTTCATTCTCGTCAGGGCCGGAATGGAAATCGACATCGATGAAGCCCAGAAGCTTGTCTATAGGCACAATCCGGGATTCGTCGGCCCTGACTCATTCGACTGGAGCGGCCACGACGGCGTGCAATGGTCGTTCGAGTCGGCCACTTTGACATTCTCGATCTATGGCATCGAGTATTGGAACTGGCTGATCGCAAACTTCACCGCCCCGGTCATCAATAATCCCTCCAAGCGCTCCACGGTCTGGGGTTCCAGCGCGGATGCGGATGGCGACGGCGTGATCAACATTCAGGAGTATGCTCTCAACGGCGACCCCAACGACTCCGGAGACATTCCTCAACTCAATGCCGTGATTGCCTCGGATGGTGGCCTGGAGCACCTCTTCGCCACTTATCCGTTCCGGAAGAATGAGGCCAGCCTCCGCTACACTCTGGAGGTTTCCTCCGACCTCACCACGTGGAATTCAGGAGCTTCGTATTTCAATCACATCACGCCCGACACCGTGATCGACGCCTTCTTTGATTCCGTCACCTACAAGGTTCTGGACGATGTCGCGAGCGAACCCACGCAATTCGTGCGGCTCAGGATCAGCTGGCTTCTCGATTGATCACACGGTGGCCAACCTTCAGAGCCGGCCGGGAATGGGATGCCCGCACGGTGTGGATTTGGCCCATCGTTTCGGCGATGGGCCTGATGGGTCGGGGATTGCGATGGATCCGCCCGACCTATCCCTGTGTGAATGAGGTTCTGGGCCGAAATCGCCTTGTCGCGATGCTTGATCCAATGGCATGAGGCTTGCTAAAGGCAGTCCACCTCGCATGTCGATCCACGTCGCCCTTCACCACCGCACCAGCTACCGCTATGATCGTCATGTCGGACACGGTCCCCACATCGTCCGCCTCAAGCCTGCAGCGCACAGCCGCACCCGAGTGCTGGCCTACAGCCTGAAGGTCGATGCCGGTGAGGTTTTCGTCAACTGGCAGCAGGACCCACAGGCGAACTACCTGGCCCGACTGGTGTTTCCGGAGAAGGCCGACCATCTCGACATCGAGGTCAACCTGGTTGTCGAAATGGCGGTGAACAACCCCTTCGACTTTTTCCTTGAGCCGAGTGCCGAGACATTTCCCTTCACCTACGATCCCTCGCTGAAACACGAGCTCGCCCCGTTCGTCCAGGTCGAGAAACCGGGACCGCTGCTCGAGAAATGGATCGCCCGCTACGATGGGCTCGAAGACCGGACGATCGATGTCCTCGTGGCGATCAACCGCGACCTCCAGCAGAACATTTCCTACACCGTCCGGATGGAGCCCGGGGTGCAGACGCCGGAGGAAACGCTCACTCTCGCATCGGGATCCTGCCGCGACTCCGCCTGGCTGCTGGTCCAGATCCTTCGGCACCTTGGCCTCGCAGCGCGCTTTGTTTCAGGCTATCTGATCCAATTGAAGCCGGATGTGAAATCACTCGATGGCCCCTCGGGCACCGAGGTTGACTTCACCGACCTCCATGCCTGGACCGAGGTCTATCTGCCGGGCGCGGGCTGGATCGGATTCGATCCGACCTCCGGACTGCTAGCCGGAGAAGGCCACATCCCCCTCGCCTGCTCGCCGGATCCTTCCAGTGCTGCGCCGGTGAACGGCGCCGTCGATCCCTGTGAATCGACCATGGAGCACGTGATGGAGATCAGGCGGATCTACGAGTCTCCTCGTACCACCAAACCCTACACCGACGAGCAGTGGCAGGACATCCTGAAGGTCGGCCACGCGATCGACCAGGATCTCAAGGCGGGTGACGTGCGCCTCACGATGGGCGGCGAGCCGACCTTCATCTCGATCGACGACTTCGATTCCCCCGAGTGGACCACCGCCGCGCTTGGAAGAAGCAAGCGACTGCTTTCCGGGGAGCTCATCAAGCGGCTGCGCAAGCGCTTCGCCCCGGGCGGACTGCTCTTCTACGGCCAGGGAAAATGGTATCCCGGCGAGCCGATTCCCCGCTGGGCCCTCGCCTGTTATTGGAGAAAGGACAAGGAGGCCATCTGGCAAGATGAGAAATGGATCGCCGATGAGTCGAAAGACTATGGTCATCGTAGCTCGGAGGCCAGGCACTTCGCCACCGCCCTGGCCGCAGCGCTGGGAGCGGACCAGAGGTGGTTGATGCCGGCCTATGAAGATGTTTTCCACTACCTGCTGAGGGAGCGGAGGTTGCCGACGAACGTTGATCCTCTGGAGTCGAACCTCAAGGACCCCTGCGAGCGGGCCAGGCTGACGAGATTGTTTTCCCAAGGTCTCGGTGAGGTGGTGGGATTTGTCCTGCCGCTGAAGCGCGAAGGCACAGGATCCTCCGCCCGCTGGCGCAGTGGGCCGTGGTTTCTCCGCGACGAGCGGCTCTATCTCATTCCGGGGGATTCTCCGATGGGCTATCGCCTGCCGCTCGACTCGCTGCCATGGGTGGCCGAGGGCGACTACCCCTACCTCATTCCGGCGGACCCCACCCAGACCTGGGGTGAGCTGCCGCCGCGCGAGCCATTGATCCAGGTGGCGCGCTCCCGCTCGAAAGGGTCCACGGCTGCCAATGAAGCCGATCGCTTTCCCGCCAGTCAGGCCGCGCGTTCGTGGTTGGGCGGGGGGGCAGCGTCCTCTCTTCACGAAAGCGAGATTCCGCCTGCTGCCCAGGAGTCGGCGAAGTCGGTCATTCGCACGTCCATCTGCTTCGAGCCCCGCGATGGACGACTCCACGTGTTCCTGCCTCCCTCGGCGGAAACCGAAGAGTTTCT
>JAIXVN010000563.1 GCA_027483005.1 Verrucomicrobiaceae bacterium | reverse complement strand
CGCGCAAGCTGGGCATCATGCCGATTGCCTCCGGAGAGGGGAAATGATGGCCTTGCAGGCGCGACATACCGATCAGGATTCCACCATGACCCGACGCAAGATCCCCGCCGCCTGGCTGCTCTCGATCTCCTTCTGGCTGCTCGCCGGTTGGATGGCCCTTGTGCAGGCGCGGGCCGGGGGTGCCGGTGGAGGGAGCCGCTCCAGTGGAGGAGGCGGTCGCTCCTCTGGCGGAGGTTTCTCCTTTCATGGTTCCGGCAGCCACGGGGGCGTTGGCGGCTCGATTTCCGGGTCCGCCGTCATCCTCCTCCTGGTGCTCGCGGTGGTGATCGTCATCATCTACCTCCGGATGACGGGGCGCGGGGAGTCTGCTCCTTCTGAGCCGCATCAGGATCCTGCGCTGGATCCGGAAAGTCTGGCGTGGCTCCAGGCGGCGGATCCTGGTTTCCAAATTCCTGCCTTCGTGGAAAAGGTGGGGCAGGCGTTTGAGAAGATCCAGGTGGCCTGGTCCAATCAGGACATTTCGAAGGCCCGCGCCTTCATCACGGATGGCATCTATCAGCGCTACACGACCCAGTTCAAGATGATGTCGCTGCTCCAGCAGCAGAATCTTCTGAGTGGCATCCGCGTTTCCGCCATCCAACCGGTCTCGGCCCGTCAGGATGGTCCCTATGATGTGATCGATGTGCGGATCGATGCCTGGATGAGGGATTCCTTCATCTGTCGTCTGGATCCGGATCTGAACGAGGAAAGTCAGGCCGGTTTCACCGAGTACTGGTCGTTCCTTCGGAAAAGGGGAGTCAGCTCGGGTGGCATTGATCTCTTCACGGGCTCGCTTTGTCCCTCCTGCGGGTCCCCGCTGCCGGAGGGCATGGGGGAGATTTGCCGCTGCGAGCACTGTCTGGTGATGGTCAACAGCGGCGAGTTCGACTGGGTCCTGGCCGAGATCACCCAGGCTGCGGATTACAGCGCCTACAGCGCGATCAGTGAGTTGATCTCGCCGGACCTGGCCGAGCAGTTGGAGATGATCGCAACCGAGTGCCCCGATCTCTCGGTGCAGCTCATCGAGGACAAGGCCAGCAATGCGGTGATGCAGATCTACGGTGCGCTGGCCACCCGCAATCCGGCTGCGATGAGGCGCTTCGTTTCGGACGAGGTGTTGGCCCAGCTTTCCGCCACCCTCACCAGCCATCAGATCATCTACAACCGGCTTTACCTGAACGAGGTCACGCTCATCGACGCCCGCAAGGACGGGTTCAAGCACCGCCTGGCGGTGGGCCTGACCGTCACCATGCAGCGGGTGGATCTTCTTGCGGAGGGGACGATCTCGCTGGTGGATCCGAGCCAAGTGAGCAGGGGCCGGGTCTTGATCCTGGAGAGGAATGCGGGGGTCGTCACCTCCTCGGGCGGCCTTTATCAGCATCAGTGCCCGAACTGCGGAGGGGCCGTGGGCGACACGATCGACGTGAACTGCCAGTATTGCGGAAGCCCGCTGAACTCGACCATGCGCGAGTGGATCGTGACCGGTTTCCTGAAAGAGACGGACTATGCCCGCTCGCTCAGGAAGGGTGCCTGAGGTCCTTCTTAACTTCCCGATGAGGTTCCGCCATCGTCGCGTCCGGCCTGGCGCTGGGACCCAGCATCCGTCCGACCATCATCATGGCTTCTTCTTTCGTGCATCCTCGTGACTTTCTTGGTTTTTCATTTTCCTCACGAGGTCGACGGAACGGAGGGTTTCACTCCAGCAGCTCCGGATGGAAGGATCGGCCATTACCGGATTGAGGTCTCCAGCGGTTCCTATGCCAGGGCGGAGGACTGGATCAGGTCCGTTCTCACTTGATCACGTTGATCGAGGAGACCCGCTCCACTCCGTCGCGAACGGAAACGATCACCGTCAGCACTCCGCCAGGCGAGTCGGCGGCGACTTCGGTCTTCTGCGAATCATGCGAGACGACGCGCCAGTTGGTGAAGCCTTCCACGGTGCCTCCTGTCTCGCGGAACGAGGTGGCGAACTGGGTGATGAAGCCCGTGATCATTTTCTGCTTTTCGACTCCGGAAACCAAGGCTCCATAGGAAAGTCCGAAATCCACTCCCATCGAGGTGAACACGGCCCAGTCGATCTTTTCCGCGACGGCAGAGTCGCCGCGTGCCAGCGACTCGAAGGTGTGCCGGGCGAAACCGACGTCCCCGATGGTGGCGACGTTCTGTTTGATCTCGGCAACCTTGAGCTTGGTTTCCTTGCAGTGGGTGAGGAACGGCGAAAGCAGGAGCAGGCTGAACAGGTGGGTGCGTTTCATGGTGAGGTGGTCTCTTGCAGGAGTTGTGCCTTGGCCGGATGCCCATGGAATCAACGATCCGGCTCCCGGGCACCCTGCAAGCTGCCACGTGATGATGCAGAAAGCGGATTCACCCGGCCATGATGCCCGATTGGACCGTCAGCAAGGCTGCTGCCCTGGACTGGGGTCTTCACCCCATGGTGGCTCCATCGGGTTGCCGGATAGTGCAGGCATGGGAGCAAGCTCCTCGGGCATCCGGCTCCTGTTAGAACACACGACCATGAAAACAAACCATCTGACACGGGCAGCCCTGCTGCTCTCATTCGCGGCACTTTCCCCACTCGTCCATGCAGAGCCGACGGCCGAATCACCACAGCTCATTGAAAAGCCCGTGGTGGCTCCGGGATCGCTCACCGCCGTGATCACCGACAGCACCACCTTCTCCACCCTGAAGGCGGCCCTGAAGGCGGCTGAGCTGGACATCACCCTCGGCACCAAGGGCGAATACACGGTTTTCGCGCCGACCGACGAGGCCTTCGGGAAGCTCCCCCCCGCCGTGCTCACCAAGCTGCTCCTTCCTGAAAACAAGGAAAAGCTGCGCTCGCTGCTCCTCTACCACGTCCTTCCGGGCAAGGTGACAGCCGCCGAACTCAAGGATGGCGAGCTGAAGACCATGAACGGTGAAAAGATCAAGGTCGCCGTCGCCGGAACCTCGGTCGAGGTTGAGGGGTCCAAGGTCTTCAGCGCCGATGTCATGGCCAACAACGGCGTGATGCACAGCATCGGCACGGTGTTGATCCCGAAGTCGCTGGACGGCTTTGCCGGACTCGACAAGTGAACGGCTGAAACCAACTCGAAAGCACTCGCGGCTCGCGCTGCGGGTGCTTTCCCGTGATCAGGCACTGGCCATGTCCGGCATCCCCGGATTCGGCTTGTCCTTTTTCATCAGGGCCTTCCGCATCTTGTTGAGCGCGGAATTCTGCAGCTGCCGGATGCGTTCGCGGGAAACTCCGAACTCGAGGCCGACGTCCTCCAGCCGCATTGGCCGGAGCCCGTTGAGACCGAAGCGCTCATCGATGATCCGACGCTCGCGCTCGTTGAGTACCGAGAGCAGCCCGTCGATCTGTTCGTGCAGATTCTTGTCCGTCAGCAACGAAAGCGGGTCCTGGGCGGACTCATCACTGATGATCTCGCCGAACTCAGTGGCCTCCCCCTCATTCACAGGCGCATCGAGCGAAGTCTGCCGCTGGGCATTCTGCTTCAGCATCGCGATCTTCTGACGCGGCAGGCCAAGCTCGCCGGCGATTTCCTCGTCGGTAGGCTCGCGGCCAAGGGTCTCCGCCAGCATCGAGGCGATGCGGCGCATGCGGGCGATCTTGTCCACCATGTGGATGGGCAGCCGGATGGTCTTCGACTGGTTGGCCAGCGCACGTCTGACCGACTGCTTGATCCACCAGGCCCCGTAGGTTGAAAACTTGCCGCCCTTGTCCGGATGGAAACGGTCCACCGCGTGCATTAGACCGATGTTTCCCTCTGAAATAAGATCACTCAGCGAAACCCCATAGCCCGCATAGTCCCGGGCGATCTTCACCACCAGCCGCAGATTGGCCCGGATCAGATGGGAGCGGGCCTCCTCGTCGCCATCGCGGATCCTCTCTGCCAGTTCGTACTCCTCGGCCACTGTCAGCAGCGGAGTCCTGGAAATTTCCTTCAGATAGAGGTCCATGCTGTTGTCGGAGTCGTAGGCCATATTGGGTAAACACGAGGTTCACCGTGCAATTCGCAGGATCCACGAAACTGGATTCAAAAATCGGTTGAATAATTTCAAACCCGGAGCGTCCACCCCCATCGTGAAGACAAAATCCTCCCTCCTCCGGTTGATCACCCTCGGCACGCTGTTGGCCTTTGCGGGATCCAGCATCAGCTGCATGACCACCTATGATGCCTATGGCCGACCCGTGGAAACCGTCGATCCCGGTCTTGCCGTCGCAGGCATCGCTGCCGCCGGACTGATCGGCTACGCAGCTGCCAACAACCGCTCGGAGAGGCGCGTTTACTACCGTGATGACTGCTACGGTGGCGATGGTGGCGGCTATTACCACCCCTGCTATTGAATCATCCCATGCCGGAGACGCATGCTCAGGCTGACGAGACGGCATTGGCCGTAACCCGATCCTGATGCATGATGACTTCATGCAAACGAACTCCTCACTGACCGTCCGTCGCAGCGAAGAACGCGGCCATGTCAACCACGGCTGGCTCGACAGCCACTTCACCTTCTCCTTCGCCGACTACTACGATCCGGCGCACATGGGCTTCCGCTCCCTGCGGGTGATCAATGACGACCGGATCGCCCCGCTGGGAGGCTTCCCGAGCCATCCGCACCGGGACATGGAAATCTTCTCCTACGTCCTGGAGGGCCAGCTCGCCCACGAGGACTCGATGGGCAACAAACGCATCCTCGAGCCCGGCCAGATCCAGCTCATGAGCGCAGGAAAGGGCGTGCTGCACTCCGAGTTCAATCCATCGCCGAAGGTCGCCACCCACATGCTTCAGATCTGGATCACGCCGTCCGAGCGTCGTCTGGAGCCCAGCTACACCGAGTGGCACCCGAAGCCCGGCACGGAGAACGACCCCAAGGTCCTCGTGATTTCCCCCGACGGCCGCGATCAATCCGCCACCATCCACCAGGATGCGGACATCTATCGGGTAAAACTCACTGCAGGTCAGTCGATCCAGCATGACCTCGGCGCCGGTCGCGGCCTCTGGCTGCACCTGGCCAAAGGCTCCGGCACCGTCAACGGACTCGCCTTGAAGGGCGGCGACGCGGTTTCCTCGGAGACTGCCGGCAGCTTCCAAATCACCGGCACCGAAGACGGCCTGGAAGCCCTCCTTTTTGACATCGGCTGAATCTGTGAATCCATCCCCCAATTCTCAAACCAAACATCCCTATGAATCCCACCCTGCTCCTGGGCGTTGCCCTCCTCGCACTCGGTCTCGTTTCCTGCGAGAATCCCGCTGACAAGACGACCGACGCCTCCGTCAAGGATAGTGTCGCCAAAACCAACACCGGCGCGGAAGGCGGCGTGAAATACACGTTCACGCCGAATTCCAAGATCGGCTTCGTCGGCTCCAAGGTCACCGGCAGCCACGCCGGCGGCTTCAAGACCTTCACCGGCTACTTCACCCTCAAGGACGGCGCACCAGTCGGCAACGAGCACAAGGTCGTCATCGACATGAGCTCGACCTTCAGCGATGCCGAGAAACTCACCGGCCACCTGAAGTCCGCCGACTTCTTCGACGTCGAAAAGTTCCCGCAGACGACCTTCGATGTCACCTCGCTCGAAAAGACCGCCGAAGGAGCCTACACGGTTTCCGGCAACTTCACCCTCCACGGCGTGCAGAAGAACATCTCGTTCCCGGCCACCGTCGTGAAGGAAGGCGAACTGGTGAAGATCGCCGCGAAGTTCGACATCAAGCGCAAGGACTTCGGCATCGTCTATCCCGGCAAGGCGGAGGACCTCATCCGTGACGAGGTTGTCATTGATCTTGCCCTTGAGGCCAAACCCGAAGCCTGATTCCCCTGTGTGGCCACCCGTCCCATCCGGCGGGTGGCTTTTTTGTCTCCACTTCCCACCTTCATGTCCTCGATCCTTTTCCAACCCCTCAAGGCCGGTGCCTTCGAACTGCGCAACCGCCTTGTCATGGCCCCGCTCACCCGCTGCCGCGCCTCGGAAGGCCGCGTGCCGAACGACCTGATGGCCGAGTACTACGCGCAACGTAGTTCCGCCGGACTGATCCTTTCCGAAGCCACCGCCATCTCGCCGCGCGGAGTCGGCTACCCCAACACTCCGGGCATCTGGTCGGCCGCACAGGTCGAGGGCTGGAGGAAGGTCACCTCCGCCGTCCACGCCCACGGCAGCCTGATCCTCTGCCAGCTCTGGCACGTCGGCCGCATTTCCGATCCGATCTATCTCGATGGCGCGCTGCCCTTCGCCCCGAGCGCCATCGCTGCCAAGGGCCACGTTTCCCTCGTCCGTCCGGAGAAATCATTCGTCACGCCACACGCGATGACCCTCGAGGAGATCCGTGAGACGGTCGGCGAGTATCGTCTCGGTGCCGAGAATGCAAAGGCCGCGGGCTTCGATGGCGTCGAACTCCATGCCGCCAATGGCTACCTGATCGACCAGTTCCTCCAGGACTCCACCAACCACCGCAGCGACGAGTATGGTGGCTCGCCGGAAAACCGCATGCGCCTGCTGCTGGAGGTCGTCGATGTCCTGATCGATGTGTGGGGCGCCGACCGTGTCGCCGTCCACCTCGCCCCGCGCGGCGATGCCCATGACATGGGTGACTCCGATCCTCGCACGCTCTTCACCTCCGTGGCCCGCGCGCTCGGCGACCGCAAGATTGCCTTCATCTGTGCCCGTGAGTCCCACGACCAGCCCGCCGTCGGACCGGCGATGAAGCAGGCCTTCGGCGGCGTCTTCATCGCCAATGAAAGCTTCACCGCCCAGAGCGCCGAGGCCGCCATCCAGAACGGCACGGCCGACGCGGTCGCCTTCGGCAAGGCCTTCATCGCGAATCCCGATCTTCCCGCCCGCTTCGAAAGCGGTGCGGCCCTGAACGAGCCCGACCCCTCGACCTTCTACCCGATCAATCTCGACGACAACCGCATCGGCTACATCGACTACCCTGCCCTCAAGGACCTTTCCTGATTTCCAAATGAACGCACCCGACCTCACCAAGCGCGCTCCGCGCAGCCCCCGCGTCCGCCTCGGCGGCTACGTCATCCTTGCCCGCATGCTCGACAAGGGTCGCGCCGAAATCGCCGGCACGCAGGGCGATTTCCACTACAACTGCCCGCTCGACCAGCACTTCACCCGCTTCGCCGGGATTGATGCGGATGCCCTCAAGGAGCAACTCAAGGCCGGCAAGGGCGATGGCGAGATCCTCGCCTGGATCGAGGAAAACAGCACGACCAAGCGCGGTGCCTGGGAGATCCAGCAGTGGTCCGCCTACCAGGACAACCGTGGGCCCGATGGTGACGTCGACACGCTCCAGTTCTTCGGCAAGCTCGTCAGCGCCTCGTCCACCACGCGTTCCGACGTGAACACCTGGTTCGCCATGCTCGACCTCGATGACCACGTTTCCTACGGCGGTCAGGCCTGAGGTCGGGATTTCCGCTTGGGCTCGTGCGCGGCGTTGTGTTAGAAAACCCCGACTGAGCCCCCCATGCCAGCATGTCCCGTCTATTCGCACTCCTTCAGCGCAGCGTCCCAACGCTGGTAATCGTCTCGACGCTGTCCTCCTGCGCCCTGGGCCCGCCAGAGCCGCCGCTCAAGGCCGAGCATGTGCTTTACGAATGGTATGACGACGGCGGCCCGGGCGAGGTGAGGATGAAGATCGACCTCAACACCCAGATGGCGCACTTCACCCGCGGCGGTCGTGAGATCGGTTGGTGCTACGTGGCCACAGGGAAGGAAGGCCACGGCACCCCCTCCGGCACCTATCGCATCACGGAGAAGATCGAGGACAAGTACTCGAACCGCTACGGCTGGATCGAAGACGAGTTTGGCAACGTCACCAACGGCGATGCCAAGCCAAGCACGAAAGTCCCGCCCGGACAGAGGTATGTTCCCGCCCCCATGCCCTACTGGCAGCGATTGACCAGCTACGGCATCGGGATGCACGCCGGGGTGATTCCGAAACCGGGCGAAACCGCTTCCCACGGCTGCATCCGTCTGCCCAAGGACTTCGCGCCCGTGCTGTTCAGCGTCACCAGGGAGGGAACGCCGGTGGTCATCAAGCATTGAGTCGGCGACTTCGCTTGATTCGGCCCTTGAAGGCTGCATCTTCCCGGATGATCCGACCTTCCGACGTTGCCGCCGAGTTGCAGTCCTCCACGCCGCCGGTGGTGGTCGATGTCCGTCTGGCAGATGACTTCACCGCCTGCCATCTCGATGGGGCATTGAACAACGCGGTCCTCGAGGTGGCCTTCAATGAACGGCACCCCGTCCAGATTCCGGAGCGGTCGAGCGTCGTCCGGATCTACGGTGCCTCCAGTAGCAGCCTGGAGGGCCGCATGGCGGTTGAGAAACTTCAGCGTGCTGGCTATTCCAACGTCGAGGAGCTCGAGGGCGGCCTCGAGGCCTGGCTGGCGGCGGGCCTGCCGGTGGTGAAGGGTCCGGCGCTTCCGCCCGCTCCTGCATTGCCCGATGGCCGCCTCGAAGTGGATGCGGATGCCTCGCGGGTCGAGTGGACCGGCCGCAACCTGCTCAACAAGCACCATGGCTGCGTGGCCTTGAAATCCGGTCATCTCGACTTCGATCACGGACGACTGACCGGCGGGGAAATGGTCCTCGATCTGACCCGTCTGGATTGCAGCGATCTCTCGGGCAGCGCGTATCACGAGGTGCTGGTCCGTCATCTCCACGATCACGACTTTTTCGACGTGGCCCTCTTTCCCGAGGCTCGGCTGGTCATCACTTCGGCGATCCCGCTCGCAGGGAGCGGCCCCGGTTCGTCGAACCTCCGGGTGACGGCCGATCTCACGATCAAGGGCCAGACGCATCCGATCGAATTTGATGCGGCTTCCGGTCTCACCCCGGAGGGCCATGCCGCCGCGCAGGCGGTGTTCCCGATTGACCGCACCCGCTGGGGCATTCTTTACGGCTCGGGAAAATTTTTCCAGCGTCTCGCCGG
>JAIXVN010000266.1 GCA_027483005.1 Verrucomicrobiaceae bacterium | reverse complement strand
GGGGCCAAGCGTTGACTTGATCGCCGGGTTTGCCAGGGCGGCCGCGTCGAGATGCTTGAGCGTCGCCCGGGCCTCCTGCCGGGCATCGGATGGCTGGCCGTTGAGGTAGGCGGCGATGACTGACTCCACGCCTGCCCATGTCCCGGTCGGCTCCTGGACTTCAGGGTCATCGCGCAGGGAGGCAAATTCAGTGGAGGCCTTTTCAAAGTCGCCCTTGGTGAGGGCCTCGTGAGCACTGAGATACCGATGCCCAATCCTGGAAGCCACCTCGGGATTGCTGGAGCCCCCTGGATCCGCCGCCGGAAAGGCTTCGAGGGACGAGTCGCCTGAAATGCCAGGCTTTACCTCGGAACCGCGATTCTGGCTGAACAGGGCAATCAGAGCAATCAGGGCGACCACCCCAGCAGCGATCGAACCCCAGAGAGTCATCTGCCTGCGTTTCCTATCCGCCCGCTGGCGGCGGAGCGCCTTGGCATCCACCACCGGAGCGGCAGGCCCGGCCTTCGCCCGCTGCAACGCAAGCCGCAGGGCCGCGATCATTTCATCATAGGAGCTGAAACGCTGCTCCGGCTGGTAGGCCATCGCGTGATCGATCACCGCGCAGGTATCCGCGGAAAGCCAGGGCGCGGAGACGGCGAGCGGTTTCACGTTCTGCTTTGCCTGCTTCAGGATGGTCGTGACCATCGATTCCTCCGCACAGGACGGCACTCCCGCCAGCGCGTGGTAGATCGTGGCACCGAAGGCATACACGTCGGAGCGGAAATCCTCTTCCAAGCCCTCGATCGCTTCCGGCGGCACGTAGTACGGCGTGGCCCAGATTTCCTCGGCCTGCGCCTTCCCGCCCTTGGTGACGAGGGATAGCCCGAAATCAACAATCTTCGCATTTCCCGCCGCATCCAGCAGGATGTTGCCCGGTTTCACGTCGCGGTGGATCAGACCGGCGGCATGAGCGGCCTCGAGACCTTCCGCGACCTGGATGGCAAGCGGCAGAACCTCGAGTTCCGGCAAAGCCCCGCGCTCGCGGATCTGGTGCTCAAAATGCCCGCCGGTCACCAGTTCCATGGCGATGTAGAATCGCTCGAAGGCCCGACCGGTGGTGAGCACGCGAACCACATGAGGATGGCTGATCGAGGCCGTGATGCGGGCCTCTTCCTCGAACGCGGCGATTCTCCGCTCATCCGCCGAGTAATCCTCGTTCAGGATCTTCAACGCCACCTCGCGGTCGAGCGTGTTGTCGTGCGCCACAAACACCACGCTCATCCCGCCGATCGCGTGTCGGCGCAGCAAGGTGTAGGGGCCGAATTCCCGCTTCACCCGAGTGTGCTTGCCGCATTGCGGGCACTCCACGTTCGAAAATGGAGCCACCTCGGAAACGTCCATCGCCGTTCCACACGCGTGGCAGTAGGCAAGGGTCGATTCGGTTTCCGGCATGGCTTCAGCGTAAATCTACGCGCGACCATTCTGCAAACTTGAAACTTTTTGCACCGACCCCCAAATTTCCGCATGGAATTGCGTGTTGAGGATCTAGAAGGTGAACGTCTCGACGCCTGGCTCGCCGCAAAACTGCCCGATCTTTCGCGTTCCCGCCTCCAGACCCTCATCAAGGATCGGGACATCCTCGTGGACGGTCGCCAGGCGAAACCCCGCGATCCGGTGAAACTGGGCAGCCTGATTTCCGTGATCGTGCCCGATGCCATCCCTCTCGAAGCCCCGGCCCAGGACATCCCTCTCGACATCCTCTTCGAGGACGAGGACCTCGTCGTCCTCAACAAGGCCCCCGGCATGGTCGTCCACCCCGCCCCGGGCAATCCCGACGGCACCCTCGTCAACGCCCTGCTCCACCACTGCAAAGGGAAACTCTCCGGCATCGGCGGCGTCGAACGCCCAGGCATCGTCCACCGCCTCGACAAGGACACCTCGGGCTGCCTCGTGGTCGCGAAATCCGACGCCGCCCACCAGTCGCTCGTCACCCAGTTCTCGGAGCGCAGCACGATGGAGAAGATCTACCTGGCCGTGACGATGGGCGTCCCGAAACCCGCCAAGGACACCATCTTCTCCAACATCGGCCGCCACCCGGTGAACCGTCAGAAAATGGCCGTCGTGAATCCCCCGGGCGGAAAGGCCGCGATCACCGACTACGAGGTCCTCTCCATCGATCCCTCCTCTCTAACAGCCCTGGTCCTCTGCCACCTCCACACCGGTCGCACCCACCAGATCCGCGTCCACCTGCTTTCCCGGAATGCCCCGCTCCTGGGCGATCCGATCTACGGAAAGCCTTCGAAACACCCCGGTCTCCCCGACCGCCTGATGCTCCACGCCTGGAAACTCTCCTTCAACCACCCGATCACCGGCATCCGCCACGACTTCGAGTCCCCCATCCCACCCGAGTTCCAACCCTGGCTCGATCTGAGATCGTAGTTTCAAGTTTTCAGTGTTCAGTTTCAAGGTCCCTGACTTCGAAGTTCAATGTCCGACGTTCGATGTTCGACACCCCCATCCAGTTCCTCTGCGGTCCGCTCATCCTCCGAGCCTTGACGCCGGAGGACACGCCCGCGTTGCTGGTCTTCTTCGATTCCCATGACGAGGAAACCATCCGCATGCGCTATGGGCATTACCGGAACGAGATGACCGTCGATGCCGCGAAACGCCTGACTTCGGTCGATCAATCACGCGACCCCGCCCTTGCCCTCTTCACCACCGGCCGGCATCCGGAAATCCGCGCCATCGGCCGCTACTATCTGGACGAGTCCGGCACCTCCGGCGAGGCCGCCTTCGTGGTCCATGAAAAGGCCCGCCGCAATGGCCTTGCAGGGTTTCTGTTAGGCGAACTCGCGATCCTCGCCAGTGAACGCGGATTGAAGGAACTCTGGAGCACCGTCCTGCCCGACAACCACGGCATGGCCGCGCTTTTCATCGCCGCAGGTGGTACCGAGGCCACCTCACCGATCGACGAGGAAAAGGTCTTCCACCTCCCGCTCGAACGGCTCCTGCGCTGGCGGAAGCGTTTTCTAACAGCGAAGAAAATCCACCCCGCCACGCCATGAGTCCTGCCCTCATCGGCGTGCACTGCGATGCCGCCTACGAACGCCACGACACCGGCCCCGGTCACCCCGAATCCGCCCGTCGTTACCAAGTCCTGCGCGCCGCCCTCGAGACCCTGCCACCGGAAATCCTCCGCCTGCCCGGACGCAGGGCCCTTGTTGGAGAGATCCTCCTCGCCCACGACCACGACTACCACAATCTCGTTTATCACGACGTCGAATCCTTCCGCGACACCCTCCGCACCGGCGACACCCACATTTGCGTCGAAAGCTACGACGTCGCCCTCGAGGCCACCGGCGCGGTGCTGAATACGGTGGATGCAGTACTTGCCGGCGAGGTCATCCGCGCCTTCTGCGCCGTCCGTCCGCCCGGCCATCACGCCACGGCCACACGGGGCATGGGCTTCTGCATCTTCAACCATGTCGCCGTCGCCGCCCGTTACCTCCAATCGAAACACGGCGTCCAGCGAATCGCCATCATCGACTGGGACGTCCATCACGGCAACGGCACCCAGGACATCTTCTTCGAGGATCCGGACGTGCTCTACATCTCCACCCACGAGCAGGGCATCTACCCTTACTCCGGCTGCACCACCGAGCGCGGTCACGGAAAAGGCGAAGGCACCACCCTCAACATTCCGCTCGTCGGCGGCAGCGATGGCTCTGCCGTCCTGAAGGCCTGGGACCGCCAGATCACTCCCGCCCTCGACGCCTTCAAGCCCGAATTTCTCCTCATCTCCTGCGGCTTCGACGCGCGCCGCGACGATCCCGTCGGCGGACTCCAATGGACCGATGAAACCTTCGCCTCCCTAACAGAACGCGCCGTTGCCTCCGCCCTCAAGCACTGCCGGGGCCGCCTCGTCTCGGTTCTCGAAGGCGGCTACAACCCCGAAGGCATCGCCGCCGCCGCGCTTGCCCATGTCAGATCGCTCGTTTCCTGAGGACGTCCTTCAGCGCTTGACCGGCAAGGCCACCGGAACGGCCGCCGGGGTCGGAAGCGTGGGCAGGTTCCTGGTCGCATCGGCCGCGATCGCCGCCCGGTAGTTGGCGTAGGCCCGAAACAGCTCGGCCTGGGCATCCACTTCCAGAACCCGTGCATCGAACGAGGCCTGCTCTCGGATCTGAAGGGCCAGAAGATCGGTGGCTCCCTGCTTCAGCCGCTCGTTCTCGGCCGCCTCCAACAGTCCTGCCAGTTCCACGTTCTTTCGAGTCATTTCCAGTGCCTCGTGGGCGGCCACAAGGGCGCTGAAACTGTCGCGCACATCGGCCGTGATCCGGTCCCTTGCGAACACGCGGTCGTTCTCAAGCCGGGCCACGGTCGCATCCGCCACTTCCATCCGCCCCTTCGCCTCGTTCCGTTCCAGTGGCACCTTCAGCTCCACTTTCGCTTCGACCTCGCTGCGATCCAGATCCTTGGGTCGGCCTTCGCCATAGAACTGGCCGGCTTCGATGCCCACATCCAGGTTCGGCAGAAGGTTGTTCTTGGCCAAACGCCGGTCGATTTCCGTGCGTTTCACCAGCAGGTCGATCCGGCGCAGCTCGGGCCGCATGTTCAAGGCCCGCGCCAGATCGGCCGGCACCTGGGCATCGTGGACCTTCGGCAAGGTGCCGAACGTGGAGGGGACCCGGGCGCGATCCACCAACACCGGCATCGCCTTGTCGCGGGTCCGCAGGAAAAGGGAAAGCTCGATCGTCGAGGCCTCGAAGCGCCGCTTTGCCTGCACCACCGCGATCTCCCGGCTCACCATCAGGCGCTGGTTGTCGATGCGGATGATCGGCGCACTCGCCCCATTCCTGACCTGTTCGGCGATGGCTCCGTCACGGTCATTGGCAATGCGCAGCAACTCCTCGGTCAGCGAAAGCCTCTGGCCCGCGGCGGTCCACTGGTAGTAGCTGATCGAGGCGGCACGGATGAAATCCAAGTACTGCCTGAGAATGACCGGATCCGCCAGCTCCTGGTCGATCTGGGCCTGCCAGAGCGTGGCACGCCTGCGGTCGATCGTGCCATCGCGCAACAGGGGAATCCTGAAACCCAGAACGCCCTCGCCATCGACGCTGGTACGATCCTTGTTGTAGTTCGGCAGGAAACCGCTGCTCAGCCGGTAGCCTCCATACACGCTGCCGCCCCAGAAGGGCAGCGGCTGCTCGAGGAGGGCATACCCGGTGTTGCCATCGTAGTAGCCCGCCAGATTGAAGGAGCCACCGGCGTTCAGGTTGAGATCGAAGGCACCCGCTGCCTGCCGGACACGGCCATTCGCGATGTCCTGCTCGATCAGGGCCGCCAGAAAAGGTGGATACTGGCTCTGGACCGAGTTCAGCACCTCGGACAAGGGCAGCGCCTCGACCTTGGCAACCGGATTCGGAGCGGCAGAAGCCGGGAAGCCTGCAAGGGCCAGGCAAGCGGCAAGCAACCCGCGCCAACGACCGGCTGGATCAGTCAGGGAGAAGACAGGCC
>JAIXVN010000534.1 GCA_027483005.1 Verrucomicrobiaceae bacterium | reverse complement strand
GGAAAGGCTGACCGCCCAGGCACCTCGACCGTAGATCCAGCGCCCGAGAAAATTCCTCACCGGGCTGGCCGCGAGGTAATCCGGGAGCCCGCCGGAGTGATAATGAAGGACGGTTTTGGTGAAAAACGGACGGCACAGGCCGAGGAACAGCACATCCCTGACGAAGGGGACGAAGGACGCGCTACCAGGAGTGTAGTAGAGAACACGGCCACCTTTCGTGAGCTTCAACCGGATGCAGCGGGCCACCAGCGCGACCAGTCCCAGACCCTTGCCGATCGAGGCCTTGCCGACGTTCTCCAGATTCGTGCTCGAGCGGATCTCCAACAGGATTTTTGACACCGGAGCAAGGTCCGCATCAAACAGGGCCCGCGTGGCGAGCGACGCCCCGTGCACGGGTGGCGGAACCACTCCCGCCATGAGGACTCGATAGTCGGGGTGGTTCATCCAGTCGGCAGACAGGTTCAGGAAAGAAAGCCTGTGATGGCCTCGACGACCTCCTGACGCTGGCTTTCCACCAGCTCGGGATAGATCGGGATGCTGAGGACCTCGGTGGCGAGACGTTCGGACACCGGACAGGCCTGGATGGCCTGCGCGGGAAGGGATTGGAAGCACTCCTGACGATGCAGCGGCACCGGATAATAGACCTCGCAGCCGATGCCCTTGTCGATGAGGTGCTGCTTCAGCGCGTCGCGCCGGCCATCCCCGATCACCCGCAGGGTGTATTGGTTCCAGATGTGGCCGTTGTGTTGGTACGAGACAGGCAGTAGAAGACGGACGCCCTCCCTCTCGAGACGGGCGATCTGGCCTTCCGGGCAGCAGCAGTCGGACTCGAGGGCGGTCGAAACACCGGGCAGCGCGGACAATTTCTCCGTGTAGAACGCAGCATTGCGGCGGCGGCCATCGGTGTATTCCGCATAGTGGCGGAGCTTCACCCGGAGCAGGGCGCACTGCAGCGCGTCCATCCGGAAGTTCGCGCCGACGAAGGAGTGATGATACTTCGGATGCATCCCGTGGTTGCGGAGCTGCTTGAGCTGCTCGGCCCGGGCATCGTCGTTGGTGGTGATCAGGCCGCCGTCGCCGAAGCCGCCGAGATTCTTCGACGGGAAAAAACTATAACAACCGTAGTCGCCGATCGTGCCGCAGCCGACACCCTTGTAGGTCGAGCCGATCGCCTGGGCGGCGTCCTCGATCACCGCGAGCCCATGCTGCCTCGCAAAGGCCATCACCTCATCCATCGCCGCGGACTGGCCGAAGAGGTGGACGGGAACAATGGCTTTTGTTTTCGAAGTGAGTCGCTCAGCGGCGGAGTCGAGGTCGATGTTGAAGCAGACCGGGCAGACGTCGCAGAACACAGGCGTGGCTCCCGTGCGGGCAATGCAGCCGGCGGTCGCAAAGAAGGTGAAGGCCGGGCAGAGCACTTCATCGCCAGGACCGAGGTTCAGGGCCATGAAGGCGGCGAGCAGCGCATCGGTGCCGGACGACATCGAGATCGCGTGTTTCGCACCGACAAGTGCGGCGCACTCGGCCTCGAAGGCATCGACCTCATCTCCAAGAATGAACCGGCCGGTGTGCAGGACACGGTCGAAGACCTCCTTCAGCTCGGCTTCGAGCGGGAGATTCTGGGCGTTGACGTCGAGAAGGGGGACGGGCATGGGAGAAGAAACAGGACTTGAAGATTCAAGACTCAAGAGAAGAGATCAGGCCTTGAGGACCTGGCCTTCGCGGGTGGCGATGGCGGCCATGGCGTTCCTTGTGTCGATGATCAGATCGGCGGAAGCGGCCAGCTCGGTGAGGTTGAAGGCGGCGTGATGGGTGGAGATCACGATGCAGTCGTAGGATGCGATGTTTTCCGGCGACCAGGCGACGGATTCCTTTCCGGCCCAGGCCATGTGCTCGCGGGTCGGTCCGACGACGCGGATGTGCGGATCGTGGAAATCGACCTGCGCCCCGAGGGACTTGAAACGATCGAGCAGTTCGAAGGTTGGCGACTCCCGCATGTCATCGACGTTGGCCTTGTAGGCGAGTCCGAGGATCAGGATGCGGCTGCCATTGACTGCCTTGCCCCTGGTGTTGAGGGCCTCCATGGTACGATTGACGACGTACTTCGGCATCGAGCGGTTGATTTCCCCGGCCAGTTCGATGAAGCGGGTGTGGACCCCATACTCGCGGGCTTTCCACGTGAGGTAGAACGGATCAATCGGGATGCAGTGACCGCCGAGGCCGGGTCCGGGATAGAAGGGGGTGAAGCCGAAGGGCTTGGTCGAGGCGGCGCGGATGACCTCCCAGATGTCGATGCCCATCGCATCGGCGGCGATCTTCAGCTCGTTGACGAGCCCGATGTTCACCGCGCGGAAAATGTTTTCGAGGAGCTTGGTCAGCTCGGCGACCTTGCAGGAACTGACCGGCACGACCTGTTCGAAGACCGCGCCGTAGAGGGCGACTCCGGCTTCAAGGCAGGCGGGCGTGATGCCTCCGACGACCTTCGGGATGTTCGTCGCGGAGAACTTCGGATTGCCGGGATCCTCGCGTTCGGGGGAGTAAACGACGTAAACCGATTCACCCGCCTTGAACCCGGCGGCTTCGACCCGGCTCAGGAGTTCCTCATCCGTGGTGCCGGGATAGGTGGTGCTTTCGAGGCTGACGACCTGGCCCGCCTTCATGTGCGGAACGACCGACTCGATGGTGTCGATGACATAACTCAGATCCGGCTCGAAATGGTGATCGAGCGGCGTCGGCACGCAGAGGATGATGGCATCGCATTCGGAAACACGGGCGAAATCCGTCGTGGCATCCAAGGTTCCGGCAGCGAGGGACTCCGCGATGTGTTCGGACGGGATGTGCTTGATGTAGCTGCGCCCGGCATGGATGGCATCGGACTTCGCCGTGTCGATGTCGAAGCCCACCGCGCGGATGCCGCTGCGGGCATAGGCCAGCACGAGCGGCAGTCCGACGTAGCCGAGACCGACGACGCCGATGACGGCGCTGCGATCCTTGAGTTTTTCCTGGAGACTCATGCGTGCGTGGCGGCTCCGAAGCGCTCGATCAGCTTCGCGGCTTCAGTCAGGGCCATGCCTGTGACTTGGTCCATGTTGTAATAACGGTAGGCGGCGAGCCGGCCCACGAACGACACGTTCTTTTCGTTCTCCGCGAGTTCGGCATAGCGGCGGTAGGCGGCCTTCGCGTCTTCTGCGGGGATCGGGTAAAAGGGCTCTTTCCCGGGCTCCCAGGCTTCCGGAAACTCCCGGACGATCGTCGTGGCCTCGATCTCCTGGCCGGTGGCGTGTTTCATTTCCACGATCCGGGTGTAGGGGACTTCGGCGTCCGGGTAGTTCACCTGCATCTCCGGCTGCCAGTGATTCCTTTTCCCGGAAATGGATTCCCGCTCCACCAGTTGTTCGGCCGTGAAGCTTTCGTGTTCAAAGCGCAGCGACCGGTAGGGAAGTGGTCCAAAGCATCGGTCGAAGTACTCATCGATGGGTCCTGTGAAAACCAAGTGCTGGTGGGGCCAGCGGACCCTTGCCTCGTGGAAATCCAGATTCAAATGAACCTCAAGGCCTGGAGAGGCCGAGATCATCCGCTGGAACATGGCTGAATACCCTTCGCTCGGCAGGGCCTGAAACTCCTCCCGGAGATACCGGCGGTCGCGGTTGGTGCGGATCGGGATCCGCCCGCAGACCGATGGGTCGAGATCGCGTGGATGACGCTGCCACTGTTTCAGGGTGTAGCCTTCAAAGAACCGCTCATAGAGCTCGCGACCCACCTGGGAGACGATGACCTCCTCGGAGTTCTTTGGCACCTCGACGGGCTCCCGTTTTTCCTCAAGCCATGACTCGAATTCCTCCGTCGTGGATGGGCGGCCGAGGAGTTCCTCGAAGGTGTCGAGATTGATCGGAAAGGTCCAATACCGCTCATCTGAGAAGCTCTTCACCTGATACTCGACCGGGTGCCAGTCGGTGAAGCGGGAGAGGTAGTCGACGATCCGTGGCGAGTTGGTCCTGAAATAGTGAGGTCCATACGGATGGATCAGAACCCCGGCCTCGTCCCGGTAGTCATAGGCATTCCCGCCCACATGGGCTCTCTTGTCAACAATGACACATCTCCAACCCGCGTTGGACAGCTGTTCCGCGATCACCAGACCGGAGAAACCGGCACCGACGATCAGGAAGTCGATGGGCTGCTCGGAAGGCATCAATGCGACGTGGAACCCACAAACCCTCGGAAATACTCGATCGTCTTGGCGATCCCCTCGTCGAAGGGAACGACGGGCTGCCAGTCGAGCACGGCTTTCGCACGGGTGATGTCAGGCTTGCGAACCTTCGGGTCATCCGGCGGCAGCGGCTGCTCGACGACATTGAGCTCCAGCCCGAAATGCCGCGCGATCTCCTCCGCGAACTGCCGGATCGTCATTTCATGGGGATTGCCGCAATTGACCGGCTCGTGGGTCTCCGAACGCGCGAGACGCCAGATGCCCTCGACGAGGTCGGACACGTAGCAGAACGATCGTGTCTGCGAGCCATCGCCGAACAAGGTCATCGGCTCACCACGCAGGGCCTGGCCAATGAAGGCCGGCACCACGCGACCGTCATCCAGACGCATGCGCGGACCGTAGGTGTTGAAAATGCGGACGATCTTCGTATCGAGCCCGTGGGCGCGATGGTAAGCCATGGTGGCCGCTTCGGCGTAGCGCTTCGCCTCGTCATAACAACTGCGGACGCCGATCGAGTTGACATTTCCCCAGTAGGTTTCGGGCTGCGGGTGGATTTCGGGGTCGCCATACACTTCCGATGTGGAGGCGACAAGGTAGGTGGCACCCTTTGCAAGAGCCAGGTCGAGGGCATTGTGCGAGGCGTAGGAGCCTGCCTTCAGGGTCTCGATCGGGATCTTGACGTAGTCGATCGGGCTGGCGGGCGAGGCCATGTGGAACACGTAGTCCACAGGGCCCTCGACGTCGAAGGGCAGGGAAACATCGTGTTCGATGAAGCGAAAATTCTCATTCCCTTCGAGGTGCGCCAGATTGCGGGGGTGC
>JAIXVN010000457.1 GCA_027483005.1 Verrucomicrobiaceae bacterium | reverse complement strand
CTCGGCTCCGACCCGACCCGCCAGCACCCCGGCCACGTAGTCGGCCAAATCGGCGTCCTCCAGACCCGCCTGAAGGAAGGCATGGCGGACGACGACGTAGAAATAGAACGCGGCGGAAACCTGAAGGGCCGAGGGTGAATCGAGCACCGCCCGCAGCACCTCCTTCAGGTCGAGGATTTCCCGCAGGGCTTCCGGATCGTCCCAAAGTCGGGCGAGGTGTCGCCGCTGGTCACCCGGCGCGAGCACCTCGGTCAAAAGGGCAAAATCCGCTTGGCAGAACCGATCCCGGCTCGAAGGCATCCATGATCCCCTCATATCGGTCCGAACTAGCAAACGCCGGGCCGAAAGGTCGAGAAAATGGTAAGGATTTCCGAAATAGATCTCCGGGATCCCTTATGATTTCGACACAACCGCCGGAATCCACGTAGGCCCTTTTTCCTTGCCCGATGATTCTGTGTCACTTACACCAACCGGGCCCGCGAAGGGCAACTAACGATGAACATGACCCGGAAACTCAAGTCCGTGGCCCTGGCAATCGCTGGAGTCATTACGATCCCAAGCTGCGCCTCGACCAGCGCAGCCACCTCAGACTCCACGGAATCGTGGAGGATCTCGGGGGTGCAGCATGGGAAAGCATCCTGGTACTCGGTCCGTACCAATGGAGGCAGCCGCACCGCCAGTGGGGCCCGCCTCAACAACAACGCCGCGACCGCTGCCCACAAGACCCTTCCGATGGGCAGCAAGGTCCGAGTGGTCAACATGGCCAACGGCAAATCGGAAGTCGTCACCATCACCGACCGCGGTCCCTTCATCAAGGGGCGCGTCATTGATGTGACCATCGGAGTCGCCGAACGCCTTGGCTTTGCCTCGCACGGCGTCGCCCCGGTCAAGCTGGAGGTCCTCGGGAAAAGAGATTCCTGAGCCTTCAAGTCGTCCCGGACTGTCAACCGGGATGCCTTTTCAACCAACCAACCCTCGCCCCGTGGCCCTCACCGGTCACGGGGCGCTTTCGTTTCAGGTGGAGTCGCCGGCCCAGACCGTCGAAGAACCCCTCCGGGAAAGAAGATGCAGCCGAAGACCAGCGCCGTGCGAATGGAGCATTTCAATTTCACACCCCGGCCCGCAGATCCCGCATGCTCCATGACCCGCCGCCAGTGGCGCGCCACGGAGAGCAAGAGACTTGAGGATCCGGGATTGAATTCGGATCACTCGATTTCCGCGGTGCCGGCGATAGGCTGATACTTCATCCGTCTGATTTTCCAGTTTTGAATTCCACTCCGCTCCGGTCCGTTGGCCACACCTAGCTGCACGGAATGATCGAGAACAGCGGCCATGATGCCTTGAAGAAGGATGGCAGAGTGAAGAACGCGCCTTACGCTGCGATCAGTCATGCCAAGGGCGCCCTCGGAAATCGTGGAGGAGAACGCGAACAAGGGATTCAAGAGCTACGCCGAGCCTTCCAGCCGCCTCAGCGACCAGGCCGGCGTACCGTTTTACGAGGAGTTCAACCTGGATGGCAAACCCTTCAAGGGGGTCAACGTGGTCACCATGGAACTCTCCTTCGCCGCAAACTTCACCACCGAAGCCGCCGCAGGATGGAGTCTGGATTCATGGCGGCAGGAGGCCACCACTCCTTGAGACGAAAAAAGCCGGGCTCCCGTGGAGGAGTCCGGCTTTTGGAAACGTTTTGACGCGACTCAGGCGAGAGCGAGGAGCTTGGCCTTGAGCTGGTCCTTGGTGACGTTGGCTCCGACGATCTGGTCCTTCACCTCACCGTTCTTGAAGAACAGAAGGAGCGGGATACTGCGGACTCCGTACTTCGCGGAAAGTTCGCGGGCGTCGTCGACATTGACCTTGCCGACCTTGGCCTGGCCTTCGAGGTCGGTGGCGACCTGGTCGATGACGGGGCCGATCATTTTGCAGGGGCCGCACCATTCCGCCCAGAAATCGACGAGAACAGGTTGATCGGAATCGATCACTTCGGATTGGAAATTGGCTTCGGTGAGTTGGAGTGCCATGAGGAGAAAGTGGAGGTGTGTGGATGAAACGTCAAGGGCTGCCCCGCAGGAAACGAGGCAGCCCTTGGTGGAATGAATGAATCAGGTTTCAGAGCAGAGGCAGGGCCCAGGCCGTGTAGGCGAAGTAGGCAACCGTGCCGCCGATGATGAGATTGAGGATGGGAAGGAACATGATTTCAGTTATTGTTCGGATGCAAAGATTTCACTGAGAAGGCTGCGGTCGGCAGGGCTTTCTTCAGGAGCCTTGTAGCTTTTTGGCGTGCCTTCTTCCTTGCCGGGTGCCTGCACATAATCCGCGTCGACCCAAGTTTTGGAGATCATGAGCTGGAAGGCCAGGAGTGCGACGGCGGCGATGAAACCGACGACCGAGAGGACATTGCCAACGGTTTCGCCGGAGCCTTCCTCTTCCTCGTCCTCACCTTGAAGGGTGGGGGACTGGGTGAGCGCCGGACGTGCGGTGCCGAGAGGCTGGGTAGGAGCCTGAAGCTGGACGGTGGCCTTGGGAAGAGCAACGGTAGGCCCTGCTCCGGGAGCAGTGGGTAGGCCCGAGGGACGAAGAGGAATGGTCGGAGCGCCTGTCGATCCCGGTCCAGGCGCAGTGGCCAGACGGATCGTGGGAGCGCCCATGCCAGGAGCCGTCGGAGCACCAACGGGCTTCAGCGGAATGGTCGGCGCCGGGCCGGGTGGGCGTGGTGCGCCACCGACAGTCGGAGCGACAGGAGCACCCGGGACGGATGGCGTCGGAGGACGGACGACCGGAGCTGAACCAGGAACAGTCGCCACCGGAGGGGCCACCGTGGGAGCTGGCGGAGCTGCGGCAGGAGGAGAATCGGCCGCTTTCAGCGTGACGCGAACGGTTTCCTTCTTCAGGGGCACGCTCGACGTCTGCTTGGACGGAGCTGGTTGGTTTTCATTCTCGCTCATGCGGGACGGTCAGTGGGGTTTGGAGAGACCTACTAAGACGATCCAGCCGGGGGCTGTCAAACCCCCTTCTCGCTTTTCCTCGGGCGGCGGACGATTTCCGGGAATCTCGCCAGCGCTTCTTGATCCATTCATGGCGGTTTTCGGTCACCGCGCTGGGCGAAAACCCACTGAGATTCCCAACCGGCAGCGGCTTTGGGAGCGGTGATCTTCGGGCCGTATTGTTCGGGAAGCCGGTCAGGCCCCATCACAAGAGAGGGATATCGTGGCTTTCGCTCTTAACCGTTCAGGCCGGAGGGCACAAGGTCAGACGGTTGCGTCTGAGTGGACCACTCGTCAGTCGAGCCCGGAGCAACCGCCTTTTTCACAGGCAGCTTGATTCGGCGGCGATGGAAGGGGCAGGCGAGTTCGAAAAGATACGGCACGAGCAGCGCGAAAAGCAGGCCGTAACCGAGGGATTCCAGGGTGAGCTCGCCCAGACTTTCCTCGGACTTCTTCCCCGCCGGGGTCTGGGAAATGACCGGATCCGTGTGGATCGTCGTGAACTTTCCGAGACTGGCGAGTTCGAGGTCCATCTCGGCCGCACGGTTCTTGTTGTCGGCCACCCGTCGGCACTCCTGCTCCCACTCGATCCTTGAGGCCGTGATGTCCAGCTTTGAAGCGGGGTCGGCAGGTGCCTCGCCGCGCACGGCAATGAGCTGCAGCAGGTCCTTGCGACGAGCCTCCGCCCTGTCCTCGCCGTTGCGGATCGCGAGTCTGAGCGCCTGCAGGCGGGAGTTGATCACGTTTCTCGAAAGTGTGGTCTCGTAGCGGTCGAGCGCCTTGACCAGGCCTGCCGCAAGGTCCCGCGCCAATTCCTTCCGGGCATGGGTCACGCGAACCTCGATCAACCCGGTGACCGGATCCAGGTGGCTTTCGGTCGCCTCGGAGAGCGCTTCAACGACGGTCTCCCTTCCCACGTCGAGCTGCTTGTTCAGCTCAAGCGCGTCACACACATCGACCTGGACATTTCGGGACTTCAGCAAGGCCGCCGCCTCGGCTGGAGTGCGGCTGCCATGATACTCAAAGACCGCTTTGCTCTCATACTTGGTCGGCGCGAGGTAGAGCACGAACCCACCCGCGAGAAACAGGATCAGCGGCACCGCGAACAAACCGAAGCGCACCGTCCATTTCCAACGGGCGTAAACCTTGGAAGGCAGGAAACGTCCGGGGAGCTGGGAGCCTTCATCCACCTACAAGTTTAAACAGAAGCCGGTCGGGAAAGTCAAACCCCACCCTCCAAACTTCCGGGTTGGACGTTCGAGGTTCAATGGTCTAATCCCTCCCCGCCCATGTCAGACAAGACCGCCATCAGCCCGACCCGCGCGGAGGATTTCCCCGAGTGGTATCAACAAGTCATCCGTGCCGCCGACATGGCGGAGAACTCGGAAACCCGCGGCTGCATGGTCATCAAGCCATGGGGCTACGGCATCTGGGAACTCATCCAGCAGCAGCTCGACCGACGCTTCAAGGCCACCGGCCACCAGAACGCCTACTTCCCCCTGCTAATCCCGCTTTCCTATCTGGAAAAGGAAGCCGAGCACGCCGAGGGCTTCGCCACCGAGTGCGCCGTCGTCACCCACCATCGCCTCGAAGCGGTGAAGGACGAGGTCACCGGAAAAACCAGGATGATCCCCAGCGGCAAGCTCACCGAGCCCTACGTCATCCGCCCGACTTCCGAGACGATCATCGGCGCCGCCTTTGCCCGCTGGGTGCAGTCGTATCGCGACCTGCCCCTGCTCATCAACCAGTGGGCCAACGTCATGCGTTGGGAAATGCGTCCGCGCCTGTTCCTCCGCACCGCCGAGTTCCTGTGGCAGGAAGGCCATACCGCGCATGAGACCAAGGCTGAGGCGATCGAGGAAACCCGGATGATCCACGGGCTTTACGAGGAGTTCCTCCGCGATCACCTCGCCATTCCGGTCATTCCCGGCGAGAAGACGGAAAACGAGCGCTTCCCCGGTGCCGACATGACCCTGACCATCGAGGCGATGGTGCAGGACAAGAAGGCCATCCAGGCCGGCACCTCGCACTACCTCGGCCAGAATTTCTCGAAGGCCCAGGACATCTCGTTCACCGGACGCGATGGTGCGGTCGAGCACGCCCACACCACCTCATGGGGTGTCTCCACCCGCATGATCGGCACGCTGATCATGGCGCATTCCGATGACGACGGGCTGGTCCTGCCACCGCGCGTCGCCACCCAGCAGATCGCCATTCTTCCCGTCACGCCGAAGGAGGACAGCAAGGCCGCCGTGCTCGAAGCCTGCCAGGCCCTCGCCGCCACCCTGCGCCATCAGCTTTTCCATGGCGATCCGCTGCGGGTTGTCGTCGATACCCGCGATCTCAATGGTGGCGTGAAGAAATGGGAATGGATCAAAAAGGGCGTGCCGATCCGGATCGAGATCGGACCGCGCGACCTCGAGACGCGGAAAGTCTGCCTCCAGCGTCGCGATCAGCCGGTTTCCGCCAAGGAGTTTCTCGACAAGGAGGACTTCATCCAGCGCGCCTCGGATGTCCTCCTGGAGATCCACGACTCACTGCTGAAAAAGGCCACCGATTTCCGCGATGCGAACATCGCCGAGTGCACCCGTCTTGAAGAATTCCACGCCCATTGGGCCAGGGAGGACGGTGGCTGGCTCATCACGCCCTGGGCTGCCTCACCGGATCAGGAGGAGG
>JAIXVN010000250.1 GCA_027483005.1 Verrucomicrobiaceae bacterium | reverse complement strand
TAGGCCCCGGTGGTCGGGCGGGTGCGCCAGTTGTAACGTTGCTCGAAGTCGGGGCCGAACTCCTTGAAGAAATCGACCTGATAGGGCAGTGTGTTCGCGAAGAACTCCGGACGAGGCTTGGGGTCCGCGAGGCGGATGCAGAGGTAGTCATCCCCATAACTGGCGATCCCCCAGAACTGCTCGCCGCAGTAGGTGCGGTAGAATGTTTCCGTTAGATAGGGCGAGAGGCCGATGTAGAAGAAATTGATGAAGTCGTGGGCGGTGACTTTCTTGCCATCCGACCAACGGGCCTCCTTGTCGATGTGGTAATAGACCTCCTGGCCATCGGCCCCGATCGCCCAGCGGTCGGCCAGGGCGGGGATGGATTTGTCGGTATTGGGATGCCTGCCGACGAGGCCCATCTCGATGTTGTCCCAATGCTCGGAACGGAAGTCATTGTTTCCCTCCTTGCCGAGCGAGCGGATGGTCGGTGGAAAGGAAAGTCCGGCGAAAAAGGTCCTCAACGTGCCGCCCTTCTTGGCTTGCGGTGAACCGATGTCCGGATCGTCGAGATTGGTCTCCCACTTGAGAGTGGCGGGAAGGTCCTCCTCGGTGAGGAATTCGAAGTAGTTCGGCCGCTCGGCCCGGTGCTTCAGGGCGGCCAGTTGCCGTTCCTTTTCCTCGCGGCTCACGGGCTCGCCATCAGCAGGAGGCGCGGATGAAGGGTCGGCCAGCTCCTTTTCGAGCTTCGCGGTGTCCTGGGCGAGCTGCTCGGTCACCTGCCTGTTGTGGCGCTCGAAGAAGGCCTGCTTTTCCTTGGTGTTGTCGTAGGAGGACCCGACAACCACCTTGCGGCATCCGCCCAGAAGGGCGAGGGCCGCGACGCACAAGGTCGATAGGCTGTGGAGTCGTGACATGGATCAGCGGTAGTAGGTGAATTTTATCGGGTCGAAGGCCTCGCGAATCGCCTCGCCGACAAAGGTGACCAGGAGCAGGGTCAGCACCATCATGCCGAAGACCGAGCTGACGATCCAGATGGCTTCGAGGTTCGCCGTGCCATCGCCCAGCAGTCTGCCCCAGCTCGGATACTGGGCGGGCAACCCGAAGCCGAGGAAATCGAGGGCGGTCAACGAAGTGGCGATGCCGACCACGCTGAACGGCACCAGGGTGACAATCGTCGAGATGCTGTTGGGCAGGATGTGGCGGAACAGGATGCGACCGGTCCCCGCACCGAGCACCCTGGCGGCGGCCACATACTCGCGGGCCTTTTCTCGGTAGGTCTGTGAACGAAGGTAAACCGCCACGTCGATCCAGGAAAACACGCAGACCACCACGAGGATGATCTGCATGGTGATCTTTTCCTGGCCGATGTTCGACGAAATGATCATCACCAGATAAAGGAAAGGCACATTGCTCAGCACCTCGACGAAGCGCTGCCCGATCAGGTCGAATTTGCCTCCGAAGTAGCCCATGGAACATCCAAGCGTGATACCCATGAGATAGATGAGAAAAATGAAGAGCACCGCAGCCTTGAGGATGATCTGGAAGCCGCCGTAAAGCTGCGCGGCGACGTCCCAGCCGCGTGAGTCGGTGCCTAGGAAATGACGGCTCGCGGCGGAAGGCGGCGCGGGGGGATAAAGCAGCTCGGTCCAGACGGGGGGCTCCAAGGCTGGCGCATCGGCAGGGGACTCGGCACTGAGGGCGCGGCGGCTCAGCCGGTTGCCCTCGAGCCACTGCTCCACGACCGCGGTCTCGCCTTTTCCATCATAAATCTCGACGCGGCCGCTGCGCTTGCCCTTTCGGAAGGTCGCCTTCTGGAGTTTCACCGTCGGATCATTCGGATCTAGCACGTAGGCGATGCCGCTGAAGGGCTCGCGGCCCTTGTGGTCGTTGACGAGGCCCTCGCTCACTGGAAGCACCCGATACTGGAGGTTGTCGGTGTCGAAGGTGGGATCGAAGGGAACGAGGGGCATCCACACCCGGTTGGCTCCGCCTTCCTTGGCGAACTTTTTCTGAAGCTGTCGGTAGTCGGGATTCGACTGGCTGGCCCCGCCGAAGGTGGAGGCGTCGATCCGCTGTTGGACGAAGGCGGGAAAGAACCATTTTCCGTCGTATCTCACGGCCAGCGCCTGTTTCCCGACGAGCGCATGATCCAGCATGGCAAACAGCACCATGACGATCAGGATCAGGAACGAGCGGTATCCGCGGGTGATCGCCCGGAAGCGCCCGAGCTTTCGCAAGGTCAGCGGATTCCAGCGGAAATCCCCGCCGAAGCTCATCATCAACAGGCCAACCAGGGCCAAGGAGCCGGTGAAGACATGACCGATCAACCGTGACGGATCGGGCGCGCCATCAGCCGCCGACGAGAACGAATAGAACCAGCGCAGCGAGGGCAGGGCGAGCCCGCATTCGTAGCTGGCCGCCGCGAGCAGGGCGACGAGGATGAGAAACAGGCCGATCTTTCTGGGGAAGGTCATGCGGCGTTCAGTTGTAACTCACGCGCGGGTCCACCAGGGCCACGCAGAGGTCGGAAATCACATTGCCCAACAGCATCAGCACCGCACTCACGGTCACGAGGCCCATCACCAGATACTGGTCGCGCTCCAACAGGGAGTTGAATTGCAGGAGGCCGAAGCCGTTGATGTCGAAAACCTTTTCAATCAGGATGCTGCCGCTGACGAGCATGGTGATGTTCGAACCGAAGGTCGTGGCCACCGGGATGATCGAGTTGCGGAACGCATGCCGGAAGACCGCCTGGCGGAAACCCACGCCCTTCGCCACGGCGGTGCGCACGTAGTCGGCGGCGAGGTTGTCCATCAGGTTGTTCTTCATGATCTGCGTCAGGAAGGCGAAAGCTCCCACCATGTAGCAGATCAGGGGCATGACGGCGTGGTTGGCGAGGTCCTTGACCTTTCCCCAGAAATCGAGATTCGGGAAGTCCTCGCCGGTGAAGCCACCCAGCGGAAACCATCCACGGGCTCCGAGAAAGACCACGAGCAGGGAGCCAAGCGCGTACCCTGGAATCGCGTAGCCGAAGAACACGATCACCGAAGACGCATTGTCGATCCAGGTGCGGTGCCTGATCGCCTTGAGGATGCCGAGGGGCAGGCAGATGCCATAGACGAGGATCATCGTGATGAGGCCGTAGAAGATCGAGACCGGCATGCGGTCGAGGATCATGTTCCAGACCGGTTCCTGATAGTTCTTCGACATGCCGAGGGAACCTTCGAACAGACCATCATAGACGGGCTTGTAGAGAACGGCCCGCGGAGTCGGAGCCTCCTTGAGCGGCACTTCCTTGACCCTTGCCTTCCAGCGCTCGGCCTGTTCTTCCGGAGTCTGCAGTCGGACCTTCCAGCCCTCGAAATTCACCCCCTCCGGCGGCGTGACCGTGAAGCCCGATCCATTCAAAGTGACCCTCACGACCTGCTCGGTTCCCGGCATGGCGATCTCCACCTCCTTGGCGCCCCTCGGAAAAGCCACCCCGACCTTGGTCATGCCGCTTGCCATGTCGCGGGGCAGGATCCCAAGCCATTCCGCATACATCCGCATCATCGGCTTGTCGCGGTCATACTGCTCCTCCAACTCCAGCAGATCCGCCGGCTTGAGGGAAGAACCTGCCTGCTCGCGGGATCGGGTCGAACTGCCTTTCTTCTCGCCTGCGCCGCCCATTTTCTTCTGCAGGTCCTCCTCCATCGGTCCACCCGGCACATTCCACATGATGGAAAACACCAGCAACGTCACCCCGAGCAGGGTGAGCGGAATCAGCAGCAGTCGGCGGAGGAAATAACTCTTCACGTAACGACTTCAGGGTTCTAGCCGCCCACCCGCGTCATGCAAGCACTGAACCCGGCACAGGAAACGCTGCATGGGCCCTGAATTTGAGAAAAATCCTCTTCAAACGCCGCCGCTCTCCTCCACACTCCGCCCGTCATGCTTCGATCGTCCGCCTTGCTTGTTCTCTCCTGCCTCCTTCTCGCGTCCTGCCAGAAGGAGACCGAGGTCGAACGGGCCAACCGCGACAAGATCCTCCTCATCGGCAACGGCAACGACCCCAAGGCACTCGATCCCCACCTCGTGACCGGGGTTCCCGAAAGCAAGGTCATCGGTGCGATCTTCGAAGGACTCGTCGGCGATGATCCGGAGTCGGACACCGCCTACCCGCCCGGCGCGGCGACCTCCTGGACCCACAACCCCGACTACACCTCGTGGACCTTCCATCTGCGACCCGATGCCCGTTGGTCCGACAACATGGCCCCGGTCGTCGCCCAGGATTTCGTCTTCGCCTATCACCGCCTGCTGCACCCCGACCTCGCCGGGCCCTATGCGGAAATGCTCTACTTCCTGAAGAATGCCGAGGATTACAACAAGAACCACCGCTCGATCATCCTCGCCCGAGCCGGGTTGATCCCGGGCGTTTCCGAGGTGCAGGCAAAGACCTTCAACCTCGAAGGACTTCCCGACAAGACGATCAAGGATGACCTCGGCAAGTCCCCGAAATGGCCGGAACTCAGCGAGCCAAACCGTCGCCGCCTGGTCGTCAACAAGGGACTCGATGCCCTCGATCGTCCCGCCTTGAACTGGATCCTCGAATCCCCGGAAACCCGCTTCGACTGGCCGGCCGACAGCCGTCCTGAGCAAAGGATCGCGCTTCTAACAGCCCTGGCCGCCAAAGCCGCCGATCCGACCGCCACGCCCGCAGTCGAGGCCGGGGATTTGTTCGACCTCGCCAAGGTCGGAGCCACCTCGCCCGACGACCACACCCTTCAGATCGAGCTCCGCGAACCGGTGCCCTACCTGCCCGGCGTGACCCGCCATTACACCTGGTTCCCGGTCCCGCGCCACGTCGTCCTTCAGTGGGGAAAAATCTCCGACCGCTACACCCCCTGGAGCGAGGCAGGCCACATCGTCGGCAACGGCGCATTCGTCATGAAATCGTGGAAGCTGAACGACTCGGTGGAGGTCGTCAAAAATCCGATCTATTGGGATGCCGCCAACGTGAAGCTCAATGGCCTCAAGTTCTACCCGATCGAGAACTACTACTCCGAAACCCGCGCCTTCCTCGCCGGCCAGCTGCACACCACCTATCAGGTCCCGCCCGACCTCGTGGACCGCATCAAGAAGGAGTATCCCCAGTATCTGCGTCAGGAGCCCTATGTCTCCACCAGCTTCGTCCGTTTCAACGTCACCAAGCCCGGACTCAACAACGTCAAGGTCCGCCAGGCCCTTTCGCTGGCGATCAATCGCAACGACATCTGCGAGACCATCCTAGAAGGCTTCTCCCCGGCCGGCACCATCACCCCCGCCATGGGCGACTACAAACCGGAGCAGCTCGCCGTGTATGATCTCGAAAAGGCCAAGGCGCTGATGGCGGAGGCCGGCTATCCCGATGGCAAGGATTTCCCCAAACTCTCCGTCCTGATCCGCAGCGGCGGCAGCCAGGCGGTGTCCGAGGCCATGCAGTCGATGTGGAAAAAAATCGGTGTCACGGTGGACATCCGCAAGATGGACTTCGGATCCTATATCAGCGCCCAACAGGCCCTCAACTTCGACATCGCCCTCGCCGGATGGACCGGAGACTACCTCGATCCCACCACCTTCCTGCTGATGTGGACGGAAGGAAACGGCAACAACAACACCGGCTGGCACAGCGAGAAGTTCGAGAGCCTGCTCCACGATGCCGCCCTTCAGACCGATCCCTCCCAGCGCCTCGCCAGGTTCGCCCAGGCGGAGAAGTTGCTGATGGAGGAGGCCCCGATCGCCCCCTTCGCCTTCCAGGCCCGCAACTACCTCCACCGACCCGAGGTCAAGGGCTGGCATCCGCTGTTGCTGGACAACCACCCCTACTCGGCCGTCCGCATCGACCCCTGACCGCCCATGATCAAAAATCTCCTCAGTCGATTCCTTCAGGGCCTGGTGGTCATGTTCGTGCTCTTCACGATC
>JAIXVN010000219.1 GCA_027483005.1 Verrucomicrobiaceae bacterium | reverse complement strand
TTGAGGCGCTGATAAATGGGGATGAACTCGGCTCCGAAGCCGAGGCCGACGATGGCGATGTTGAGGTCACTCATGAGAGAACTGCGGATTGTGGATTGGAGATTGTGGATTTCAAGAGAAGAGGTTTTTCAGAAAATCGAGGCCGCGCGAGGCGAACTCGTCCTGGCTGGCGGTGAAGCGTTTCCAGATGCAGACGGCACCGGCGAGGTCGCGGTTGTCGGGGGTGAAGGACTCGATGACGATGGAACCGCTGTAGTTGATCTCGCGCAGGGCATCACGGAGGTCCGTCCAAGGGGTGAGGCCGGTGCCGGTTACGCCGCGATGGTTCTCACTGACCTGGACGTGGATGAGGTCCTTCCCGGCATCGCGGATGGCGTCTCCGAGGTTGGACTCCTCAATGGTCATGTGAAAGGTGTCGATCATCATCTTCGCCGCCGGGTGGGCGATGTCGCGCACCATCCGCACGGCATCGGCGGCGGTGTTGACGAGGTCGGTTTCGAAGCGGTTGATCGGCTCGATGGCAAGGGCGAGACCACGGTTGCCTGCCTCGATGGCGGCGGTGTGGAGTTCCGACACGGCGAGATCCCATTCGCGCCGACGTTCGGCCTCGGGGAGTTGTCGTGCCTTTCCGACCCGCGAGTACATCGGTCCGGCGATGAATCCGGCACCGAGCGCGGAGGCGATGTCCATCAGTGAGGCCAAATAGCCCTGAGTGGAGGCGCGGACCGAAGGGTCCGGATCGGTGAGGTCGCGACCAGGCCCGAAGGCACCGCACACATGCACTTTCAGCCCCGTATCAGCAATCACCGGAGCGAGCGCGGCCGCATCGATCAGGGCGGCATCCTCGACGGGCAATTCGATGGCTCCGAAGCCGAGCGCGGCGATCCTCTCGACCAGGGCGGTCTGGGAGGAATCAAAGGGAGATGTCCAAAGCCAGGTGCTGGCTCCAAAGGTGGGTTTCATGCAGGTGAAAAAGCTTAGCGATTTAGCCATGGGCGGCTTGTAGAAACCCGGCAAGCTTCGGTAGATTTGCGACTTTTCCAATGCCTATTTCGGGGGCTCACGGCCTTGCGCCCATCCGGTCTCGTGGTCAATCTGATGGCGGAAAATGGAGGATGATCCGACAGCATTGATCCAGCCGTGTCCGCATCTGCCGGGTATCGGGTCATCGCGTTTTCCTGCGTCGGCACTGGGAGCCTTCCGGCAGGGTCCGCGGCGTGGCGATTTCTATGAAATGGCCCTGCGCTGTGCGCAATCGAGGTGGCTGGAAGGCCTGCCTGCCCAGGCCCTGCTGATGCTGAACCGCGCGATGGGGGCGAGGCTGGATGCGGCTCTCGACCACGATCTCCTGATGCGGCATCCCCTGCCGTATCGGGCGGTTGGCTGGATCCTGCGGCATGGCGGGGCGGGTGGGTTTCTCGGAAATCCGAGGAGGCATTTCCAGCACCTCGCTACCCGGATGAGCGGGCATGACCCGGAGCGCAGAACCGCCCGGGCCTGGGCCTGTTGGGAGCTGGCCAGGCGGGTCAATCCGGACTGGCCGCCTGACCTGGACCAACTCGAAAGTGAGTCGCTCACCGAGCCAGGCCTTGAGCAGATCGAACACGACCTCTCCACGCATGGGCTGCGGGGAGAGGTCGGAGAATGGCGGCTGGCCTTGAGCGAGGTTTAGGCGAACACATCCATGACCGGAGTGCCCTTGTCGGCGATCTTGAAGGGTCGCGTCGAGGGCGACATCACGATCATGTTCCAGGGAAGGCCGAGGGCCTGGGCGATCGTGGCGTTGAAGTCCTGCACGGTGACCAGCTTGTCCTTGACCTTGCTTCCGGTGGCATCGCTTTCGCCGTGCTTGTAACCACCCTTCACGCCGCCACCTGCGAGGAGGCAGGAGAAGGCGGACGGATGGTGGTCGCGGCCGTTCTTGTGCTCCACGTTGATCGCGGGTGAGCGACCGAACTCGGTGGCCACCACGACGAGCGTTTCCTTGAGCTTGCCACGCTTGTCGAGGTCGCTGATCAGGGCCGCGTAGGCCTGATCGAACTCCTTGCAGCGGCCCTCGATGGCGGTGAAATTGTCATAATGGGTGTCCCATCCGCCGAGCTGGACCTCAACGAAGCGGACGTCGTGCTCGATCAGACGACGGGCCAGCATGCAACCCTGGGCAAAGCGCCCGGAGCCATAGAGTTCGCGGGTGGCCTGGGTTTCCTGGCTCAGGTCGAAGGCCTTCAGATCCTTGCTGTTCATCAGCCGGATCGCCTCACGGTAGAGGTCCTCGTAGGCCTTCACGTCGGCATTCGGATACTTGCTGTGAAACTTCTGGTTGAGCTTGTCGGCAAGGGCGAGGCGTCGATCAAAGTCCTCCTTGGGGACCTCGCCGGGGCGCTTGGAGTCCTGGAGGCCTTCCGAGGCATTGCCGATCGGAGCGGCGGAATATTTCGCGCCGAAGAATCCACCGCCGGAATGGTCGGCCGAGGTGTCGATCGCCACGAATCCGGGGATCTCCTTGTTGAGGCGGTCGCCAAGTTTCAGCACCCAGGAACCGAGCGAGGGATGCTTGATGGTGCCCCGCATCGGATAGCTGGTGTGCATGATGTAGGCACCTTGCTCGTGGGCTCCCTGGGTGGAGTTCATCGAGTTGATGACCGTCACCTTGTCCATGATCGCGGCGGTCTTGGGCAGGTGCTGGCCGACGAAGATTCCATCCGCCTTGGTGGGGATCGCCTCCATGGGACCCATGACGTCCTTCTTCTTCGGCTTGGGGTCGAAGGTGTCGAGGTGGCTCATCCCGCCGTTCATGTAGAGGTAGATGATGTACTTCGCCTGCGAGCTGGCACTGGCCCCGGCGCTTGCGGGCGCGGCGGAGGCCACGGAATTTCCGAACATCGGAAAGAGGTGCACGCCCAGGTAAAGGCGGGCGGCATTGGACATGAAACGACGGCGGGTGAATTCGTCGTGGCTGTTGAAATCGGATGGGTTCATTGCAGGAAAAGGAATTCGGATGACATCACAAGGGATGAGACAATGTTGCGGTAGCCGTTCTGCTTGGAGGCCTTCACCTCGTCGAGCATCCAGCCCATCTCCTCGTCGCTCGGCGGCCGGCTGAGGATGGCGATGTAGAGGCGGCGGATCTTCTCGGTGTCGGAGCTTGCGCCTTCGAGGCTCTTGTAGAGGTGGGCGTTCGGGTTGTTGACGAGCTGGCGCTGGACGAAGCCGTTCATCAGCGAGAGCACCTGTCCGACGTTCGGCTCGACACTGGAGGCATCGACCACCTCGCGGTCCGACTGTCCGAAGAGAT
>JAIXVN010000011.1 GCA_027483005.1 Verrucomicrobiaceae bacterium | reverse complement strand
TTCCCTTTGCCTCCCGGGGCATACGGGTTGAAATCCCCCTGCGCGCATGACCAATCCTTTCCGCGAAGACCTCGTTTCCCGTTCCCGCCCCGAGTCCTGCACGGTGGTGATCTTCGGTGCCACCGGAGACCTCACGCATCGCAAGCTGGTCCCGGCACTCTACAACCTCGCCGTCGATGGTGAGTTGCCGACCGGCGTGAAGATCATCGGCTTCGCCCGCCGTGAGAAATCCGACGCCGAGTTCCGCGAGGGCCTGCTGGAGCTGAACCGCAAGGTCTCCCGCTCCGGGCATGACGACGCGATCTGGGGGCCGTTTTCCGAAAACATTTCGTATCATCAGAGCGAGTTCACCGATCCCGATGGCTACAAGCGCCTCGCCGAGCGGCTCGATGCGATCGACCAGGAGCGCGGCCGCAAGGGCAACCGCCTGTTCTACATCGCCAGCGCGCCGGAGTTCTTCGACCCGATCCTCATTTCCCTCAAGGAAGCCGGCCTCAACGAGGCGGCTCCGGGCTGCTGGTCTCGCGTGATCGTGGAAAAGCCCTTCGGGACCGACCTCGCCACCGCGAAGCATCTCAACGAGGTGGTCAACGCGACCTTCCACGAAAGCGACACCTACCGGATCGACCACTATCTCGGCAAGGAGACCGCCCAGAACCTGATGGTGCTGCGCTTTGCCAACGCCATCTTCGAACCGCTCTGGAACAGCCGCTACATTTCCCACATCCAGATCACCTGCGCCGAAAACCTCGGCATGGAGGGCGGCCGCGGCGGCTACTACGATCACGCGGGAGCCCTGCGCGACATGGTGCAGAACCATCTTTTGCAGCTTCTCAGCCTCGTCGCGATGGAGCCGCCGACCGATCTTTCGGCCGATGGCGTCCGCGATGAAAAGGTGAAGGTGATCCGCTCACTGCGCCAATGGGACACGCCGGAGAAGGTCGCGGCCAATGTCGTCCGCGCCCAGTACACGGCGGGCCACATCGACGGCAAGGCCGTGCCGGGTTATCGCGAAGAGGACCGCGTGAATCCGGAATCGACGACCGAGGCCTATGTCGCGGTTCGATTGCTGATCGACACCTGGCGTTGGAGCGGCGTGCCATTCTACATCCGCATGGGCAAGCGTCTGCCGAAGAAGTCCACCGAGATCTCCGTCCATTTCAAGGATGCGCCCTGCGTGCTGTTCAATGCCCTGCCCGGTGGGGTTCCCGGCGGCAACGTCCTCGTCATCCGCATCCAGCCGGATGAGGGCATTTCGCTGCGCATGGTCTCGAAGCTCCCCGGCACCAGCCTGCGTCTCGAGCCGGTGAAGATGGATTTCCACTACGCCACCAGCTTCGGGAAAGGCAGCCCGGAGGCCTACGAACGCCTCTTGCTCGATGCGATGGCCGGCGATGCCACGCTCTTCGCAAGACGCGACGAGGTCGAGGAAGCCTGGAAGTTCATCGACCACATCGAACATGCCTGGCACCAGAGCGACACCCCGCCGCCGATGGCCAATTTCACTGCAGGTTCCTGGGGCCCGAAGGAGGCCGATGATCTTCTCGATCAGGACGGCCACGCGTGGCGCAGGCTTTGAAGAAGTTGGAAGTGTTCAGTGTTCAGTCTCAAGAAAGAGAGCTGAGCACTTCTGATCTTTGTCTTCGCTGAAAACTTGAAACTGAAAACTTGAAACTCGAACTCCAAATGGACCCCGAGCTCGGTCAGGAAGTGCCTGTCGCCTCCATCGACAAGGAGCTGCGCAAGCTCTGGGAGGCTGACGAGGTGCATGCCAATGCCTCGTTGATCAACCTCGTCACCTGCTCCGAGCAGGCCGGATCGCTGCGTCAGAATTCCGCCATCATCCGCGAGCTGACCCGTGAGCATGCCTGCCGCGCGATTCTCGTGGAGTTTGATCGTTCGGTTGAAGTCCCCTCGATCCGCGCCTGGATCACGGCGCATTGCCACTTGGCCGAGGGAAAAAAGTCGGTCTGCTGCGAGCAGATCGCGTTTGCGTTCACCGGTCGAGTCACGGGCCGTTTCCGCAACACGGTCTTCGGCCATCTCAACAGCGACCTGCCGCTGGTCTTCTGGTGGCAGGGTGAGTTGTCGGATGTTTTCCGCGAGCGGCTTTTCAGTGTGATCGACCGCTTGGTGATCGACAGCTCGTCGTGGGCGGATCCGGTCGCGAACTTCTCGAGATTGAAAGATGCCGTTGCCTCCTCCACGCTTGATCTTGTCGTGCAGGACCTCGCCTGGACCCGCACCTGGCAGTACCGGCTTTCATTGGCTGGGATGTTTGATGATCCGGTCGCCCTTTCGGCTCTGCCCTCCATTGAAACGGTCCGCATCGTCCATCATCCGAAGCATCGCAGTTCCGCGCTGCAACTGCTGGCGTGGATCAGCATTCAGGCCGGCTGGCGTCAGGGGCTCGGGCTCGCCGCGGCGCGTGATGGTCAGGTTGAAATCTTTCCGATGGAATCGAAGTCCGGTCATGCCATCACCGCGTCGCTGGAGGCCGACGAAGCGTCCGCACCGGTCGGTCTTCTCGAACTCAGCGCACCCGGCGTGACCGTCCGGATTTCCCGGGCAGCGGGGGCCGCCCATTTGCTGCGCGAGCTGATCACCTCTGGAAACTCCCAGACCTCGCTCGCCCCGGCGGACCCGGATGACGACGGCGGCTTGGTGGGTGCCCAGCTCGCCCGAGGTGGGAAAAACACCCTTTACCGCAAGGTTCTGCCGCGATTCCTCGAGCTCCTCGCCGGTTGAGCGCCCGCGATTTTCCCTCACCGCGTGGCACGCCTCACGCTTAGGTCCATCCCCACTCTCCCACCTTTCGGACCCGATCAATGCCGGGCCCTCTTGAGAAAATGACCAGCCCGATCGTGATTCCAGACGACGCTCCCTTCACTCCCGAGCAGCGGGCGTGGTTGAGCGGATTCCTTGGCAAGCTCCTCACCGAGGGACTCCCCACCGCCGCCAGTGGCCCTGCCGTTCCCGTCACCATCCTCTTCGGCTCCCAGACGGGAAATGCCGAGGGCCTCGGCAAGAAGCTGCTGAAGACCCTCAAGAAGGGCAACTTCGAGCCGGAACTCCACGACCTCGGGGCCTATGACCGCAGCCGCCTGCCGCAGGAAAAGAACGTCCTGATCATCACCTCCACCTACGGCGACGGTGAGCCACCGGACAATGCGGGCGATTTCCACCGCTGGATCCTCAGTGCCGAGGCCCCACGGCTGGAGGGCGTCAATTTCTCGGTTCTCGCGCTGGGCGACACCAATTACCCGGATTTCTGCAAGTGTGGCATCGAGTTCGACACCCGACTGGAGGAACTTGGAGCGACCCGGATCTTCAAGCGCATCGACAGCGATGTGGACTTCGACACACCCTTCAAGGAATGGTCGGAGGGTGTGATCGCCGTGCTCGCTCCATCAGGCGCTGCCATCTCCACGGCCCCCGCCGCCGTGGAGATCGAGGAAGGCTTCTCGAAAAAGAATCCATATCCCTCTCCGATCCTTCAGAACTTCAACCTCAACACCGGCGGCGAAAAGGAAACGCACCACCTCGAACTCTCTCTGGAGGGTTCCGGGCTTGAATACGTGGTCGGCGATGCCCTCGGCGTGTTCCCTCGCAATCCGGAGTCCTTGGTCGATCTCATCCTGTCCAATCTCCCCTTCAAGCCCGGCCCCGTGCCACTTCCCGATGGCGGCGAGGCCAGCCTGCGGGAGGCGCTCATTTCCAGTTATGACATCGGCACGCTCAACAAGTCGATCATCCAGAAATGGCAGGCCCGCAGCGGCTCGCCCTATCTGCGCTCGCTGGTCGAGGCCGATGACAAGAAGGCCTGGGACGACTTCTGCTGGGGACGCGACCTCAGCGATCTGGTCATCGACTACCCGGCCGACTTCAGCGACGGCGAGGACCTGGTGGGCATCCTGAAAAAGCTCCAGCCGCGCCTCTACTCGATCGCCTCCAGCCCCAAGGCCCACCCCGGAGAGGTGCATCTCTGCGTCGCGGTCGTCCGCTACAGCGCCTATGGCCGCCAGCGCGGTGGCATCTGCTCGACCTTCCTTTCCGATCGCTCGAAGGGCCTCCAGCCCGGCGTGTTCGTGCATTCCAACAAGGCCTTCCGCCTGCCGGAAAATGGCGACACACCGGTCATCATGGTCGGCCCCGGCACCGGCATCGCGCCGTTCCGCGCCTTCCTTGAGGAGCGCCAGGCCACCTCGGCCAAGGGCGGCAACTGGCTGTTCTTCGGCAATCCGCATCGCGCCACCGATTTCCTCTACGAGGATGAGATCACCGCCTGGCAGAAGGATGGCACGCTTTCCCGGCTCGATCTCGCCTGGTCGCGCGATCAGAAGGAAAAGCTCTACGTCCAGCACCTGATGCTCCAGCAGGGGGCTGAGTTGTGGAAATGGCTCCAGGACGGAGCCGCCTTCTATGTCTGCGGAGATGCCACGCGCATGGCCAAGGACGTCGATCAGGCCCTGCACGCGGTCATTGTCGAACACGGCCAGCTCGCCCCGGAAGACGCCACCGCGTTCATTGCCCAGCTCAAGAAGGACAAGCGCTACCTGCGCGACGTGTATTGAGACTGCGGCCCGCTTCTTGACGAAAGGTGCCGACAAGCGCATATCACCCCGTCATGAAACCGCTTTCCCTGCTGCCGGTATTGGTCTTTGCGTCACTGCTCGTTTCTTGCAGAAAAAAGGAAACGACGGTCGAGTTCGTGCCAAAGCCTGCCGCCACCGCCGCCCCTCATTCGGCACCGGAGAAGGCCGCGCCTGTCGAGGTGGTCACTCCCCCGGTCGCCGTTCCGGTGGAAGACCAGTCGCCTGATGAAGAGGAGCCCAGCGCCCCTGACACGGATCTCGTTCAACCCACGCCCGGTTAGCGGCTGGATCATGCCATCGAGAAGACCGGCCAGGTGTTGCAGAGCGCCGGCCAGAAAACCGAGCAAGGCCTCCGCAAGGCGGCCGAGACGACGGGTGGTTTCCTTCAGCCGGGAAGGAGACAGGAATTTCAGAAGGACCGGCCCTTTGGAGTGCGGCGGGAAGTGAAACGCCTCGCCGCTTTCCCATGCGGGTCCGGGTCACGAGTTCAGGGAAAGACTCGGTCCGATTTTCCATCTTCAGGGCCAAAGGCCGGATTCCATAACAGCCCAGGGCATCGCCCTGGGTTTCATGAGAACAATGAATCGAGGGCTGAAGGCCCGGGCAATCTCGTTGCGGGACCGCGGGTCGAGGGGCAACTGAAAGGAACGGGCCTGCAGCCCTCGGCAATTCTTCGATTTCGAGACCTGGGGCGTTTCCCCAGGCGGGTATGGAGCAGGCCTTTGGCCCTAAGATCATTCCGAGGAGGGTAGAGGCGGACGATCCAGGGATTTCGCCGAGGGGATCAGGAGCAGGCCGGTGAAATGAAGAAGAGCAGCGAGGCATGCGAGGTGGAAGCCGGGGGAACTCCGTCCATAGACATCAGGAATGCATTCGATCGTTAGGCTAATGAGGTAAAACTCCCTTCCTATCTGCCAACTGAAGTGATTCCAACATCGTGTAGGACGTCACTCGCAAGAGAATACGTGCATGTCGCGTGAACTCTACTTTGGAAGTGGCGTATCCTCCAGGCTACTCTTTTGCTCCGACGTCAAAAGGCAATACCCACGCGAGAAGAGCTGCGGCAATGGCCGGCACCAGGGTGGCGCGTGCGAGTCTCAAACGCTGATGGTAGGCGAATGAGCTCATGGTCATGAAGACTCGGAGCGGGACGCTCCAGAGACGGACTGGAGCAGAGATGCTCCAGCCACGGTTAGTCTAACAGATTGCCGTAGTACTTTCGTGCCAGGGCCAGGGAGAGGCCGAGGATTTCGTAGCTGTGGCCCTTCTTGAGTGCCTCATCGGACATGGCGGCGCATTCGGCGTGGCTGAGGGAACGGACGGCCTGGCCGACTCTTGGGACCTGGTGCGGGCCGACGGAAAGCTCTTCCACGCCGAGCCCGATGAGCAGCGGGGTGAGGCGGATGTCGCCGGCCATTTCACCGCAGACGCCGGTCCAGATGCCGTTGGCGTTGGCGGCGTCGATGGTGCGCTTGATGAGGCGGATGACGGCGGGGTGGGTGGGACGATAGAGATCGGCGACGTGTGGATTCACCCGGTCCACGGCGACCGTGTATTGAATGAGGTCGTTCGTCCCGATCGAGAAGAAGTCCACTTCCGGAGCGAGCAAATCCGCGCAGACAGCGGCGCTGGGGACCTCGATCATCACGCCGACCGGCATGTCGGCATTGAAGGGGATGTCGGCTTTCGAAAGCTCGTCCATGCACTCGCGCAGGGCGGCGCGGGCGCGCTTGAGCTCGGACAGGCCGGAGACCATCGGGAACATCACGGCGATCTTGCCATGGGCGCTGGCCCGCAGAACGGCGCGGAGCTGGTCCTTGAACATCGCCGGGCGCGAAAGCGAAACACGGATGCCGCGCCAGCCGAGGAAGGGGTTCGGCTCGGGGTCGGTCAGCGGCTCCACCGGCAGCTTGTCGCCACCGGAGTCGAGGGTGCGGATGATGACCGTGTGGGGTGCCATTTCCTTCGCCATCCGGCTGTAGGCGGCGGTCTGCTTGGCTTCGTCCGGCATTTCCTCGCCGTTGAGCAGGAGGAATTCGGTGCGATAGAGGCCGATGCCCTTGGCGCCGCTGCGTTTGACGAGCGGGAGTTCCTCGATCAGCTCGACGTTGGCGGAAAGGGTGATGGCGCGACCGTCGGTGGTGTCGGTGGCGGCGTCGCGCATCGCTTCAAGGGCGGTGCGGACCTTGGCCTTCTCGGCACTCAGGGTGCGGTAGTGGGTCAGCGTTTCCTCGGAGGGGTGGAGGATCAGCTTGCCGGCATAGCCATCGAGGATGCCGGGGGTGAGGGTCTGGATGTCGATGACCGTGCCATCGAGTCCGAGCACCGCCGGGATGCCGAGGGCGCGGGCGAGGATGGCGGTGTGGGAATTGACGCTGCCCAGCTCGGCGGCGAAGCCGAGGATGTGGCGGCGGTTCATCGCGGCCGTGTCGGACGGGGAAAAGTCGTAGGCGACGAGGATGTGCTGCTCCTCCGGCACCTGATGCCGGACCTCTCCATCGCCCTTGAAGTTCCTCAGCACCCGCTGGCAGACGTCCTCAAGGTCCGCCGTGCGTTCGCGGAAATACGGATCCGGGATGCGGCGCATGGCCTCCAGGAAATTCTGCATCACCGCATAGAAGGCATACTCGGCATTCTGACCGCGCTCGCTGATGGCGTCGTGGACCTTGTCCACCACCGCGCGGTCCTCCAGCAGCATCCGGTGGGCCTCGAAAATGTCGCTTTCCTTGCCGCCGGCGAGGTCTTCCAGGCGCTGCTGCAGCTCGATGAGTTGCTTCTTCGTCACCTCCAGGGCGGCTCCGAAGCGTTCCTGCTCGCGGGCGACCTCGGAGTCCTCGATCTCATACACCTCGGGCGCGGAAAAGCCGCGAGCCATGACATGCAGCGGGCCGATGGAAATGCCCGGCGACGCGGGGATTCCCTGATAGGTGATTTCCTCTGGAACTTCGATTTCTGCCATGCTGCCTCTTCAGATTGAAGCGGGCGAGGGGAAGGCCCAAGCTCGAAATTCGAAATCCGCCCTACTTCGCTGAAGCTTGGAAGGGCTGAAGAAACCCGAAACAAGAAAGAATCAGTCTTCCTCGAACTTCCGCGTGATGAGGTCCGCGATCGCATCGAGTGCGGCATCGGCATCCTCGCCCTCAGCGGAGACGGCGATCACCGATCCGTGGCCGGCGGCGAGCATCATCAGGCCCATGATGCTTTTGCCGTCCACTTCCTCACCATCCTTCTCAACGCGGATTTCCGATTGGAACCGATTCGCCGTTTTGACGAACTGGGCCGCAGGCCGGGCGTGGATGCCGAGCTTGTTGAGGATGGTGAAATCTTTCCGAGGCATGGAAGGGGAAGCTGGGACGGTTAACGGCGGGACTCTAGGGAGCGACCCCCCGGGACTCCAAGGGAAAAGTTCCAATTTGAGAAAGCACCAAATCCTGAATTCAAAATTCGAAACGAAGTGGAAGAGCCTGCTCCACCATTCATGTCAGCCACTCTCGAAGGGTTCGTCGTCTGCCGGATCAGGCGACAATTCCGCGAGGCTGACCTTTTCCTTTCCGCTTTTCCCCATTCATCCCACCCCGCCACCGGCGGACATGTGGTTGAGGAGCTTCTGGTTGAACTCGTCCGCCATGTTGTAGCCCAGGCGGCGAAGTTGTTGGTCTAGCGCCGCAATGGCCACCATCCGGGCGGTGTCGCGTCCGGGAGCGACCGGGATCTCGACATGCGGGATGTGCTGGCCGAGCAGCTCGTAGGTCTTTGGCTGGAGGCCGAGGCGATCGACCTCGTTCAGGTCGGCGTGGGGTTTCAGGGTCACGACCAGATCCAGACGCTTGTCGGGGCGGATCGAGGCGAGGCCGTAGAGGTTCGCGGCGTTGATGATGCCGATGCCGCGGATTTCCATGTAGCCGCGGGAAAGGTCGGGCGCGGTGGCGATG
>JAIXVN010000435.1 GCA_027483005.1 Verrucomicrobiaceae bacterium | reverse complement strand
GGAGACTTGTCCTCCCCGTTACCCACATCTTGGGTCTTCAGGGCCAAGGGCCAGACCCCATATCAGCCCAGGCCAACGGCCTGGGTTCCAACCCCATGATGAATCGAGGGCTGAAGGCCTGATCCATTTGGATGGGTGGATCGGACGTCAAACGCACAAAGAATGGAACGGGCCTTCAGCCCTCGTGGAACTTCCGGTTCATGTTCATGGGGCGATGCCCCATGCTGGTATCGTAACAGGCCTGTGGCCCTCGAATCCCAAGATGTGGGTAACGGGGAGGACAAGTCTCCGCAGTCCAGGGCCACGATGCCCGCTTGGATAAAAGAGTAAGAATGATGCGGCCGTGGTGGAATCAGAGGGGCAGTCGGCACCTCGCCGCGTTTGCCTCATGCGGGATCGCTCCGTGCGGAAGAATCCCCCTGAAGGGCGGAACTACGAACGATTCGGTCAGTGCGCGGCCAGCCAGTTGGGGCCGGTGCCGTGCTCGACGAGGATGGGGACGCCGTTCGGCAGAGGCAGGGCGGTCTGCATGAGATCGAGGAGCTTTGGGACGAGGCTTTCCTTTTCCTCAAGGGCGAGGTCGAAGACGAGTTCGTCGTGGACCTGGAGGAGCATCCTGGATTTCGCGGAGGATTCACGAAGCAGGGCGTCGATGCGGATCATGGCGAGCTTGATCATGTCGGCGGCGCTGCCCTGGATGGGGGTGTTGATGGCGGCGCGCTCGGCATTTCCCCGGATGCTCTGATTTCCGGAAGTGAGGTCCGGGAAGTAGCGGCGGCGGCCAGTGAGGGTTTCGACGTATCCGCATTCGCGGGCTTCGAGGATGGTGCGGTCCATGAACTCCTTGATCGCCGGATACTGTCGGAAATAGCTCTCGATGATCTCGGCGGCCTCGGTGCGCGGGATGGCGAGACGTTGGCTGAGTCCGAAGGCGGAGATGCCGTAGATGATGCCGAAGTTCACCATCTTCGCGCCGCTGCGCTGCTCGCGGGTGACCTCGTCCTCGGCCACGCCCCAGACCTTGGCGGCCGTGGCGGTGTGGATGTCGCGGTTTTCACGGAAGGCCTCGATCATCGAGGCATCGTTCGCCAGTGCGGCCATGATGCGGAGCTCGATCTGGGAGTAGTCGCAACTGAGGAGGAGATAGGAGATCGGGGATTGGGGATGGGCGATGGAAGAGTCCGAGCGAGGGACGAAGGCTTTGCGGATCTGCCGGCCCAGGGTGGAGCGGACGGGGATGTTCTGGAGGTTTGGGTCGGTGGAGGCGAGGCGACCGGTGGCGGCGACGAGCTGATGGAACTGGGTGTGGATGCGACCGGTTTCCTGGACGATGTGGCCGGGCAGGGCGTCGAGGTAGGTGCCTTTCAGTTTCGTGGCCTCGCGGTATTCGAGGATCTCGTCGATGATCGGGTGCTTGCCGGCGAAGGTGGCGAGGGTCTGCTCGTCGGTCTTGAACTGGCCGGTCTTGGTTTTCTTCGCCTTGTCGGCCAGGCCGAGTTCGTTGAAGAGGATTTCGCCGAGCTGCTTGGGTGAGTTGAGGTTGAAGGGACGACCTGCGTGGACGGCGATCGACTTCGTGAGTTCATCGATGCGGAGCTGGAGCTGACCACCGATCTCGACGAGCGCGGCGGGATCGATGGCGATGCCTTCCATTTCCATGCGGACGAGAACCGGCAGCAAGGGGCACTCGATGTCGTGGAGGACCTTTTCCTGTCCGGCGAGCATCGGCCGGAGCGTTTCCGAAAGCTGCCAGGTGACGTCGGCATCCTCGGCGGCGTACTCGCCTAGGACGGCCACCGGGATGGCGGCGATGTCGAGTTCCTTGCTGGCCTTCTTGGTTTCCGCGAAGGCGAAGAGATCGTCGGAGGGTTGGGAGTTGAGAGAAGTGGGGTGAGAGGAAGAGGCGATGTCGAGGAGCTTGATCGGCTTGTAGCCGAGCAGGGTTTCGCTGAGGTAGTCCATCGTGTGGCGCTGCTCGGGGAAGACCAGCGCGTGGGCGAGCATGGTGTCGTAGAAGGGCCCGGCGACCTCGATGCCGAGGTGCTGGAGGACGGAGAGATCGTATTTCAGGTTGTGGCCGATCTTTTCCGCAGGGCTGGAGAGCGCGGTGCGGAGATCGTGGATCTGGGATGGGAGGTCGTGGATGGGAAGGTACCAGCCTTCGTGGGCTTTCCAGGAGAAGGCGATGCCTAACAGCTTCGCCTCGAAGCGGTCGAGGGAGGTGGTTTCGATGTCGAAGCAGAACTTGGCTTGTGCGGCGAGTTTGCCAAAGAGCTCGGCTTGTTTCTCCGGAGTGTCGGCGAGATGATAAGTGTGCGGGACGTCGGTGATGGTCTTGAAGGAATCGAAGAGCGTGGGGGCCGCATCACCGGCAGGCTGGCCGTCATCGGCGGAAACGACGGCGCTTTCACCAAAGAGCCGCTTGGTCAGCGTGCGGAACTCGAATTCGGTGAACAAGGCCTTCACCGCCTCGTCGTCGCGCTGGGAAATCAAGAGATCCTCCCAGCTCACATCGAACGGCACCTGGCGGTCGATCGTGGCGAGATCCTTGGAAAGCAGGGCCTGCTCGGCGAAGGTCTCCAGGTTCTCCTTCTGTTTGCCCTTCAGCTCGGAGGTTCTTGTCAGCAGGGTCTCGATCGAACCGAAGTCCGCGATCAGCTTCTGGGCGGTCTTCGGGCCGATGCCTGGAACGCCGGGGATGTTGTCCACCGTGTCACCCATCAACCCGAGCAGGTCGATGATCTGATGCGGGTCCTGCACGCCCCAGATTTCCGGAAGCTGGGGCAGGCCGATGATTTCATGATCGGAGCCTTTCTTTCCCGGTTTCCACATGAAGGTGGTGGGACTGAGGAGCTGGGCGAAGTCCTTGTCCGGGGTCACCATGAAGGTCTCGAATCCGGCGGCATCCGCGCGGAGAGACAGGGTGCCGATGAGGTCGTCGGCCTCGTAGCCGTCGAGCTCGATGACGGGAATGTGGAAGGCGGTGCAGAGTCGCTTCACCTCCGGGATCGCGGCCGCCAGCTCCTCCGGCATTTCATCGCGCTGGGCCTTGTAGGCCGGGTATTTCACGTGCCGGGCGGTCGGCGCGGAGGTATCGAAGGCCACGCCGAGGTGGGTCGGCTTTTCCTTTTCCAGAATCGTCAGCAGGGTGTTGATGAACCCGTAGAGCGCGGAGGTGTTGACGCCCTTCGAGTTTCGGATCGGGTTCTGGATGAAGGCGAAATGGGCCCGATAGACGAGCGCCATGCCATCGAGCAGGAAGAGGCGGGGCATGCGGGAAAGAGAGAGTGCCAAGGGCCAAGTTCCAAGTGCCAAAGGGGGAGAACGCACGAAAAGCGGCCCCAGGTCTCCTCGCGAAAATTCTTCCCAAGATCGGGGGGGAGCCGCTACGTATCACTCCAACAATGAACTGGTTTCCCATGCTTCTCGGAATCGGCGCGGCCGGTGCTGCTGGCTATGTCCTCGAGCCCTCACTCCGCGAAAGCCTGACCGGAGAGGCCCCGAAGGCGAAGGTCGTCGTGGTCAAGGAGCCGGTGGTCGAGGAGGAGGTCGTTTCCCCCGTCGATCTGAGCGGCCTGCAGCCGGAGCAGCTTCCCGAGCAGATCCTGCTCAAGGTGGCGGCCGAAGTGGGTGACCCGACCAACGTGGCGGCCCCCAAAATGCAGATCCCTGCCGGAGCCAAGGTCAAGGGTCTACGGATCGAGGGCCAGAATCTGGTCATCAGCCCCGGGGCCGGCCCCTACGAAGGGAAAGTGGCGATTCGCGGAACCGATCTCGTCCAGCAGCTTGCCGCCAATCCGCCGAAGCCGGTGGTGGCGAAGCAGCCCGAGCCATCTCCAGTGGTCCCCACTCCCCCACCCGTCACGGAACCCACGCCCACTCCGACTCCCGAGCCCGAAGTGGCGACAAGTGGGGAATCCAAGCCTGAGCCGGTGATGCCAGAGCCCACTCCGACCCCGGCGACACCTGCCGTCCTTGGAGAGTCCGACGTCGTCAAGATCATGCAGGACAGCTACAAGAGCGGGCTCATCAAGGAATTCGTGGCCGACAAGGCGACCTCCTGGAAAGCCACGGGCGAAGAGAAGATCGATGGGGAAACCTATCAAACCGGCCTGGTGGACTACAGCGCGGAGACCATTTTCGGAGTCAAGAACGTCCAGGCGAAGGCCCTGATCAAGGGCGGCAAGGTGCTCAAGTGGATCTCGCCGAAGAGCGGCATGGAAATCAAGTGAGCGGCGCGGCGATCGGGGATCACCACTTGATGAGGATCACCCGCACGCTGTCGAGCTTGCCGACGCCCTTGCATTCCGGGCACTCCAGCTTGCCGTCCTTTGAACGGTAGGACGACCCCTTGTCCGGGACCTTTCCGAAGCCGTTGCAGCCTTTGCAAACGGCAGGCTTGTCGGGACGCTCGAGACGAAAGGTCTCTCCAGCCAGAAGACGGGAATAAAGCGAATCGAGAGTCAGCCCCGGATTCGACGAGGCCAGTTCCTTGTGGAGGGCCACGAAGCGAGGATCCGTTTTGCCAATGTTCCTGACCGGATACTCGGTCTGGGGTGACACAATCTTTCCCTGCTCCTTTCTGGCCTTGCCCGGACCCTCGGGTTCCTCCTGCTTCGCGGGCAATGGCGGCTTGGCAGGTTCCTCCTGCTTCTCGGGCTCCTTGACCTCCTTGAAATCGCTTTCCTGGGCCGCAGCGGTGGCGACCAGCAGGACCAGGGCCTGAAACGCTTTCGTCATCATGTCCTTCAAGGTTGGCCCATCTTCTCCTGATCCGCCCGAAGAATACCAGCCAAACCTCGCAGGGTCTTCCGGCTGGCCTTCCTGGCCACCAGCCATCCCGCAGATTTCCAACTTTTTCCGTGTCAGAAGTCCCGCTCCATGCATGGATTCCACCGTGGCCTATCTGGAAATCCGGGATCTCTGCAAGCACTTCACCAAGCGCTCCGGCGGCTTGTTCTCCTCCGGCACGGAAACGATCCGCGCGGTGGACGGAGTCAGCTTGACCATCGAAAAGGGCGAAATCCTCGGGCTGGTCGGCGAATCCGGTTGTGGCAAGTCCACCCTTTCCCGGACCCTGATGCAGCTCATCCCGCCGACCTCCGGCACCTTCATTCTCGATGGCGAGGATCTCTCCCGGCTTTCCCCGCGCGAAATCCGCAAGCGTCGGCTCGATTTCCAGATGGTCTTCCAGGATCCCTACGCCTCCCTCAATCCGAGGATGACCGTGTTCTCGACCCTTTCCGAAGCCATCCGTCAACGCCATCCCGGCGCGAAAGGAAAAGCGCTCACCGAACGCGTCGAGACGCTCATGGCCACCGTCGGGCTCGATGCCCAGATGATGAAAAAATATCCGCATGAGTTCTCCGGCGGACAACGCCAACGCATCGCGATCGCCCGCGCTCTTGCCCCGGAACCCAAGCTGATCATTGCGGACGAACCGGTCTCCGCCCTCGATGTCTCGATCCAGTCGCAGATCCTCAATCTTCTCAAACAGCTCCAGAAGGATCTCGGCCTGACCCTGGTCTTCATTTCCCATGACCTCGGCGTGGTCCACTATCTGGCCGACCGCATCGCGGTGATGTACAAGGGGAAAATCGTCGAATCCGGCACCGCCGACGAGGTCTTCCACCACCCGCAGAACGATTACACCAAGCGCCTGCTGGCCGCCATCCCGCGCCTCGCGGGAGAATCCGCCGCTTGAGCGGAATTTTCCGCCGGGTTGCACGTCTCAAGGATACGCGTATGATTCCCACCATGATCCCACCCCGCTGGCTCGCCGCACTTGTGCTTCCGCTGATGCTGGGGGCCTGCAACGCTGAAAAACCAATGGAAATCTCCGAGAAAGCCCCCGCCCAACCTGAAGGCAAGGTCGAGAAGACCGATGAGGAGTGGAAAAAGATCCTCTCGCCCGAGCAGTACAACACCCTTCGCAAGGCCGGCACCGAGCG
>JAIXVN010000458.1 GCA_027483005.1 Verrucomicrobiaceae bacterium | reverse complement strand
GATATCATCAGTGCTTTGGACAGGATTCGGTATTTGACGATGGATGCTCTTCCTTGCTGCATGGCGATAGGGGTCGTCATCGGCTTGCCAATTGGAATCGTTCGTGTCCTCACTCAGCGTGAAGCACTGCTCACCATCGACCAGGAAAGCCAGTCAGATCAATCCAAGTATCACTAGAGTTGGCATCACCAATCACTCTGGAATGGTGATGACCCTTTCACCTTCCTCGACACTCAGGAATCCCGTGGGCTCATACTTCAAGAGGGCGAAATTCCGGGTGATGAGTTCTTCGGATTCCGCGACGCTTTCGCACTTCCGGGTTTTCTTCCGCCAGATCTCGTTGGTCCGGTAGAACCGCGTTCCGATCTTGAGAAAGGCATGGTTCTTCTCGATCACCCGATACTTGTGCTCAAGCTCATGTGAGCAGCGCAGATCCCCTTCGAGGGTTTTATCCGTCAGCCACAGCCGGATCTGAAACGTCCAGGGCGTCCGGTTCTCGAACTGGTAATCGACGTAGTTGTAAAAAATCGCAGCGCCTGTTCCAAAGGGAATGATGCGGCCCTCATCGGGAAATGGATCGAAGCTGTGCTGGCTGCGCTCCACCACCGTGAGCGGACTGTGGAGAACCAGCCAATGAAGGAGGTTGGCGATCTGGCAGATTCCCCCGCCGACCCCACTGCGGGCCTCGCCTCGGCATAGCTCGAGACCTTCGACAAAGCCGCGGCGACGGGTTGGTTTTCCCACGAGTTTGCAGAACGAAAAGGTCTCGCCAGGACGAACCAGAACTCCATCCAAACAGGCGACCGCGATTCTCAGGTTGGTGATCTTGTTGACCTGCAACTGAGGATCGGAATCACCCAGCTTACGGATCAGAAGCGAGGAGTGCCTGTCCGCACGGAACGGCAAAGGGTCGGTCGCTCTAACAACCGCATAGTCCCTGCCACTCCTCCACCAATCAATGCGCCGCTTCAATCGGTAAAATCCAGTGGCCAGACGATAGACCCATGCGCTTCGATGGCTCCATCGCGTCGGACCGACGCTCGGAAGCGGATCTGGAATGGAGATCTGACGGGAGGTCATCGTTGGAATTCCGTTCGGACCTCATCACCCTACCCATTCACCACAAAGAACACAGAGATCCAATCTGATCCTTTGTGTTCTTTGCGACCTTTGTGGTTAAAATCTCCTCACTTCCTCACAAGCAGGCTCTTCCCGGTCATCTGCTCGGGCTGTGGAAGGCCGAGCATTTCGAGGAGGGTCGGGGCCATGTCCGCGAGGATGCCGTTGTTGACCGTGTAGTCATCGGCATCGGCCGCGACGTAGATCGCGTGGACGAGATTGGTAGTGTGCGCGGTGTTCGGCGAGCCGTCGGGATTCCGCATGTACTCGCAGTTTCCATGGTCGGCGGTGATGAGGAGCTTGCCGCCGAGACGCAGGGTTTCGTTCACAATCGCTTCCACATCCGCGTCGATCGTTTCACAGGCCTTGATTGCGGCTTCGACGACGCCGGTGTGGCCGACCATGTCCGGGTTGGCGAAGTTGAGGATGACGAGATCGTAGTCCTTCAGTTTCTCCACCACGATGCGGGTGACTTCCGGCGCGCTCATCTCCGGCTTGAAATCGTAGGTCGGCACGTCCTTTGGTGATTGGACAATCGAGCGATCCTCGCCCGGGAAGGCCACTTCGGCCCCGCCGTTGAAGAAGTAGGTGACGTGCGGATACTTTTCCGTTTCCGCGATCCGGAGCTGGGTCTTGCCGGCTTTCGAGACAGCCTCGCCGAGCACCATGTCGAGAGTCTGGGAATCGAAGATCACCGGCACGCCGTAGGTCTCGTCATACTCGGTCAGCGTGACGAAGTGGACCTTCGGGGTCACCACGCGATCGAAGCCGGAGAAGTCCGGCTTGAGGAAAGCCTCGGAAAGCTCACGGGCACGGTCGGCGCGGAAGTTGAAGAACAGGATCACGTCGCCATCGCGGACGAGCTGCTCGTCAGGCTTGGTGAAGACCATCGCCGGCATGAACTCGTCGGTCTTGTTTTCCTCCTTGTAGCAATCCGCCACAGCCTCGCTGGCGAGCACGCTGCGCGGCGCGCCGATGCCCCGAACGATGACGTCCCAGGCGAGTTTCACACGGTCCCAACGCTTGTCGCGGTCCATCGCGTAGTAGCGCCCGACCACGGTGGCGATGCGGGCTCCGCATTTCGCCGCCTCGTCCTCGACCTTCGAAAGGAATCCCGCGCCGCCGGTGGGCGAGGTGTCGCGACCATCGGTGATCGCGTGGATGCAGATGTCCTTCACGCCGGCCTCATGGGCGAGCTTCACCATCGCGATGAGCTGGTCCTGGTGGCTGTGGACGCCGCCGTCGGAAACGAGGCCGATGAAATGCAGACGGCTGGATTTCGCCTTTTCCATGGTCTCCACGAAGACTGGATTGCTGCCGAGGGTCTTCTCCTCGATGGCGAGATTGATGCGGGTGAGGTCCTGGTAAACGATCCGTCCGGCACCCAGATTGAGGTGGCCGACTTCCGAGTTCCCCATTTGTCCGGCGGGCAGGCCGACATCGAGACCCGAGGCGCTGACGAGGCCCTTCGGATACTTTTCGAGCATCACGTCGTGAAAAGGAGTGTGAGCGAGCAGGGTCGCGTTGCCGTCCTTTTCGGCGGTTGCCTTGCCTCCGGGGTTCACGCCCCAGCCGTCACGAATGATGAGCACCACTGGTTTCTTTGCCATGTCGGGGACGGTTTAAGTCACAGACGCCGCAAGTTCCAAGGGCCAAGGCGAAAAATGTTCGAAACGATCCCGCCACACGGGCAAGCTCAGCGCATGAACGACGATCTTTTGCCCGAACTCGTGGCCGCCGTGGAGCAGCAGCTCGCCTCGCCGCAGACGAAATACGTGGCGAAGACCTTCGAACGCCTCACCAGGGGCGGCCTGGCCGATGCCGAGGCGAAGGAGCAGATCGCACTCTGCCTGGGTCAGGAAATGGATGCGTCGTTCCGCAAACGTCGCGGTTTCGACGAGAAATCCTACAAGGAACTCCTCAGCAACCTACCGATGGAGGCCGCCGACGAGGAGGAGTGATCTCGGACAGCGGAGGGAAACTCAGTGCCACAGCGCTTTTGTGCTCCACTGAACAACTCGATGAGGGGCGAATGTGAAGTCGCGAGGCCCGCGCCACTCGCCGCCGATATCACGATGCGCGGACTGCCCCAAATGCCATTCTGACCCGAATGGCATTCGAGCCGTCACCGTCCACGGAAACGGAGTCGGCCCAATCGGCGGGCGAGGATGAGTCGTCGGGCATGTGTCAGAGTAAGTGCTTTCAGGGCGGGAAAGATGAGTGAAAATCACGGGCAGTGTAGATCCACGAGGACCGCCCCCTTCCACTGGTGGTCAACCAGTCCGTTCAAGCACTCCGGCATGTGGATTTAGAACAATTGAAAGAGGCTTGTGGATATTCCCTACGAAAGCGAGTCCTGCCATATTGATAAAGGACAACTAACTCGCCTGACCCTACAGGACAGTCGGTTCAGCCCCTCGAAAATCCCATTCAAGACCCCATCAAGAACCCATCATGAAACCCCACTTTATCCTTCCTGGAGCCCTGTTCGCAGCGTCTCTCCATCCATTGCAAGCCACGGTGACCTCGGTCGGCGTGGATACCACGACCGCCGCGAACTGGCGCAACGCCGCGAATGTCGCTTTTCAAGCCGATGGCCAGTATGGCACTTCCGGTTACGTGGTTTTCGGTCTCAACGCGGCGAACGGAGTCTATACCCAGCCTTACAACATCAGCGTCGCCAACGCGAACAACGCCTACAGCCTTCCGACCGGGATCTCGTTGACGACCGTCGACTCGAACATCGGGATGTGGTCGGGAAACGGCAATTTCGGGAATCTGCAGGACCCGGGCAACGGCAACGCAATCACGCCGGCACCTCTTCTCGCCTACTCGCTCGGCCCGAAGCAGTTCACCATCAGCCGCTCGCACGAGACTCCCATGCGGCTCACCCTCCTGACCGCATCCGGTGACGGTGCGGGTGCAACCTTTTCCCCCAGTGTGAACGACGGTTCAGGGGCAGTGAGCACCAGCCATACCCACACGGTCAACGGAGTGGTTTACCACGTCTTCGACATTTCCAGCGGGAGCAGCGACATTGTGATCAACATCACCAGTTCCCCGAACTGGAGCCTGACCGGGATAGCCTTTGACGACGTTCAGCCTCCTGCCGAGAGGGTCAACTGGATCACCGACGGCAATGGAAACTGGAGTACTGCCGCCAACTGGGACGCCGCCGTTCCGAATGCCGTGTCCGCCCGGGCCAGACTGGCCAGCCCGCCGCTCACCGGGCTCGCCACGGTCACGCTCGATGTCCCGGTGACCCTTGGAATTCTTGGGATCAGCGGCTTCGAGCCATATACCTTGGCCGGGGCCAATTCCCTGACTTTGGACAATGGCGGGCTCGAATCGGTGATCAATGTGGCCGGCGGGCAGCACGAGATTTCCGCTCCGGTGGCGCTTGTCGGAAACGCCAACGTGAACCCGGGAATCGGGTCCGGACTGACATTGAGCGGGACCTTGACTGGAAGCTCCACCTTCGGCATCGCAGCACAGGGGACGGTGAAGCTGAGCGGTAACTTCTCGGGCTTTACCGGTGGCTTCGCCATCAACAATTCGGGCGTTCTGGAGATCAACCCCTCAACCCCACTGACCTTGACCAATCCGCTCTCCGGGAGCGGGGTTTTGAGGCATAGCGGCACCGGTCAGGTGACGATCTCCGGTTCCAACACCTGGTCGGGCGGTCTGATCGTCACCGGCGGCGGATCGGTCAGCGCGGGTTCCACGGCCGCCCTTGGAACGGGCCCTGTCACCTTGGCTGATGGCACTTTGACCATCACCGGCGACTCCAACCTCGGCAGCCGCAACCTGCCGATCGGCAGCGGCGATGGGTCCCTCGTGATCCCGACCGGAGTCACCGTCACCTCCCGCGCCCCCATACCGGTCGGTGGCACGGAGCTCGTGAAAAGCGGTGGCGGTTCCTGGTTGATCCCGCTGGGAGTCGGGGCGAACACGTTCCGGCTCGATATCAGCCAGGGCACTGCGGATCTCCGTGCCATCGATACCTACGGCAACCACAGCCAGTCGAACCTCACGCTGCGAGTCGGACCGGGTGCGCTCGTCACGAACGGGGCCGCGGCACCGGCCTTCGAAGGATTCAACGCGATGGCGTCGCTCGAGCTTGAAGGCGGCGAATTGCGAGCCACGAACGGGATGTCGGTGATCAACCCCTTCCTGAACTCGGGGCTCTTCGAGGCGTATGCAATCCGCAATTCGATCGTTGTCACCGGAACTTCGCCATCGCTCATTTCCGACGTCGGGCAGGCCCAAGGAGCGATCAACATCGGCGGCAATGCCGATGTCGGCGGCGGGTTCAATGCGCCGGTGAACATCGATGTCGACGACGTGACCACCAGTTCGGCGTCCGACCTGATCGTTTCCGCCAAGCTCCAGGACAACGCGCCCGCCGACTTCAACCTGCCCCGGCTGAAGAGCGGCATCGTCAAGTCGGGAGCAGGCACCCTGGAGCTTTCCGGCGAGAATTGTTACACCGGTAACACCCGGAGCGACGAGGGAGCCCTTCTCCTCGCCGCGAGCGGCCGCATGCTGTTCGTGCTGGGAGCAAGCAGCGGCACTTCCAACCAACTCTCGGGCGCGGGCACGGCGACAATCGAAGGTGACTTCGCGATCGAGACCGCCGCGGCCGCGGCCTTGTCCAGCGGCACATGGACCTTGGAGAACGTGCCTTCCCTGGCAGGTCCCTACGGCGCGGGATTTGGAGTGACCGATCCCGATGGCACTCCTTGGACGGATGCCGGAGGGGACAAGTGGACGAAGGACGGTGGAGGGGGTAAAACCTGGACATTCAACGAGGCCACCGGGGTTCTTGAGCTGACTTCGGGGGGCAACTTCGCCTCGTGGGCGCTTGCCAACAGCGTGACCGGCGGAGCCGATGGCGATTCGGACAACGATGGCATCCCGAACCTGGTCGAATACGCGCTCAACCTGAATGCGGCCGGGGCGGATGGCTCGGCCGGCACCTTCAATGGCAGCCTGCTCAGCTTCACCAAGCGCGCCGAAGCCGTGACCAATGGCGATGTGACCTACGTCATCCAGGAGTCCGACGACCTGGGCACGATCGACTTGTGGCAAGCGGTGACTCCGACCACGAACAACTCCACCACGATCAGCTACACGCTGCCGCCAGGAGATCCGCGGAAGTTCGCCCGGCTCGTGGTCACACAAGTTCCCTGAGTCTTGGTGAGGAGAAACCCGTGGGAACATGAAAAGAATCATCAGAACCTTCGCTCCGCTCGGGCTTGCCTGTCTCGCCACCGGCACGGGCACGGCTGCCACCATCATGGCTGCCGGGAGTGTCTCCGGCATCCAAGTCAATGAATGGCGAAGCCCGGGGACGACGAAGGCAGCCGACCTCGAGGGAGACAACGTTTATGGAACCTTCGGGTCGGCCCAATGGACGGTGGCGGGCATCAACGAGCACCCCGGCGGTTCAACCAGCCCGGGATGGTCCTATGAGGAAAGCGGATCCCAGTTCTCGATTTCGGGCGGCGCCTCGCTGGACGCGAACTACGGGGGTCCCGATGTTCAATCCAGCATTGCCCTGAACAGTTTCACCTTCGAATTGACCGGCGTGCCTGCGACCTATGCCGGCATGATCGTCCGTTTCGGGGTGATGCAGGACATGCTCGGATCCGGAGAGTGGGCCGCCGATCAGAACAAGGGCCTGAGGCTCGTCCAAACCGTTGGCGGCAGTGGAGACAGCGGGATGGTTTCGGTGCGTGGTGGCGGAGCCGCGGACGGTGTTCCAGAGATGTATTTCTTCGACATCACCGGGGTGAATTCCGGGGACCGTTTCCAAATCCAGGGTCTGAACAACGTCAGCGGGGCCGGTGCGACGCAATTGGGATACATCGGGCCGGTCTCGTGGGATCTGGTTGCGGTGCCCGAACCCGGCAGCGCGATGCTCGGGGCCATTGGTTTCATGCTGCTGTCGTCTTGCAGATCCCGCGCACGGCGCGCCGCTTGATTTCATGAAGAGGTCCGGCAAGCACCAAGGCCTGCCGTTTCATGAGGAATGATGAAAGGGAGGAACGGCGGGCTTCCGGACCTCCCTTTCATCGCCTAGCCGCCTTACAGCTAGGAATCTGCTTTCGGCGGGAGGCTCCTGAACCTGCCGTTGGGCCGGACCGGAGGGCGGGGAAAAGGGGGTGCGGGGGAAAAGGGGAGCGGAAAAGGTGTTTCGGTGAATCGGAGGGCGGCGGTGGCGGGCGCTGGATGAGCCCCTGCCACAGGCCGTGGAGGCGGAGGAAGAATTCGATCTGCTCGCAGCGGATGACTTGGCGGACGGGTTTCAGGGTTCCCTTGCAGCTTGGGCATTGGAGCGGGTCACCACCCCAGACCTGTAGAATGAGGTCGCGCCAGAGGCGGCGCATGTCGCGGGCGGATTGCTTCGCGTGGCCGGCACTAGTCCTCGCGCCCTTGCATCCGGATGGGGTCAACAGACATGAGAGGGTTCCGCGTCGGTGGCTCTTCGTAAGAACGCATGAAAAGGTGGCATGCGCGTGGATGACCCACGGCCCAGGAGATGATTGGCGGTCGTGGATGACGGACTGGAGATCCCACGAATGATCCAAATCCACTCCGCTTCGAAAAGCGGCGTGGCGTTTCACTTCCCGCCGCACTCCAGGGCGGCCTTCGGATTTCAAACCCGCAGCGAGCCCCGGAAACCCCGGACTCCATAGTAGGACTGGGCGCCGTTATGCCCCACGAACACACGATCGTAGCGCCGCTCCCCGTAAAGAGCGCCGCCGAGTTTCCGGATTTCGGGCGGCGATTTCAACCAGCTCGACGTCTTCAAATCGAAGCGGCCGAGCGTCTGCAGGCCGAGATACTCGTCTTCCGTCAACACTTCGATCCCCATCGTCGCCGCCAGATCCATCGCGGTATCCTGCGGCTTGTGTTCCTTCCTGGATTCCAATCCAGCGCGGTCGTAGCAAACACTGGTGCGGCCTTTCGGGGTTTCCGGCGAGCAGTCGTGAAAGAGGAACTCGCCGGTCTTCTTGTCCTGCCCGACCACGTCCGGTTCTCCCCGGGATTCCTCCATTTCGTTGAGCGACCAAAGTTTCCCGACATCGGCCAACAACCTTGCCTCGACCTCCGCCCACTTGAGCCCCGGATGGCGGTCCATATGCTTCTCAAAGCGGGCCTTCAGGACGGAGAGGAGTTCCTCGCGAACTTCCCGCGACAACTCTTTCCCGGCTCCAATGCCTTTCGTGGAATTCTTCTTCATCGTGCTGGAAGGTGGTGCCGACTTGCCTGCAGTCAGCCACGCCCCACCGGACCGTCCGGAGGCCGGGTCCCTGCCTTGGGATTCACTTCCCCTGCCACTCGCCGAAGCTGCGGAACTTCGCATACCGCTGGTCGAGGAGTTCGTTGACGGGGAGTTTCTGGAGCTCCTCGATCTGGCGGAGGATCACGGCCTGGAAATTCGCGGCGGTGGCGGCGTGATCGTGGTGGGCTCCACCGATGGGCTCGGGGATGACCTCGTCGATGAGGTTGAGCTTCTTGAGATCCGGCGCGGCGAGCTTCATGGCTTCAGCGGCTTCCGGGGCGTGCTTGCGGTGCTTCCAGAGAATGGCGGCGCAGCCTTCGGGGCTGATGACCGAGTAGTAGGCGTTTTCCAGCATCAGGACGCGGTCGGCCACGCCGATGCCGAGGGCTCCGCCGGAGCCGCCTTCCCCGAGGACGACCGCGATGATCGGCACCTTGAGCAGCATCATTTCGCGGAGGTTGAAGGCGATGGCTTCGGCAATGTTCCGCTCCTCCGCACCGATGCCGGGGAAGGCACCGGGGGTGTCGATGAGGGCGATGACGGGCAGGCCGAATTTTTCCGCGAGCTTCATCAGGCGGAGCGACTTGCGGTAGCCTTCCGGGTGGGCGCTGCCGAAGTTGCGCATGAGGTTTTCCTTGGTGTCCCGTCCCTTCTGGTGGCCGAGGACAATGACGCGCTTGCCACCGATGCGGGCGAAGCCGCCGGGCATGGAAAGATCATCGCCGATGTGGCGGTCGCCGTGCAGCTCGCAGAAGCCGGTGAATGCAAGCGAGACGTAGTCGAGCATGAAGGGACGGTTCGTGTGGCGGGCGATCTGGACGCGCTGCCACGGGGTCAGGTTTTCGTAAATCGCCCGCCGGGTTTCCGCGAGCTTGTCCTCCATGGTGGAGATTTCCGTCGACATGTCGATGTTCTGCGAACCGGACTTCGAGCGAAGTTTTTCCAGTTCACGCTCGAGTTCGGCGATCGGCTTTTCGAATTCCAGAAGCTGCATGGGAGTGGCGGAGGCTAGCGGGGTGACAAACGGATTTCCACCTCATTCCCGGGTCGGGTGAGGAGATTCAGTTCCTCCATGTCGGAGGCCTTCAAAAAAATGCCGCGTGGGAGGATGGCGCCGGCTTCATTGGAGGCTGGCATCGGGCGGATCTGGATCGGGGATTTGGCAAGCTGGAGGACCTTGTCGGACTGGCGATAGCCCTTGTTGCCGAGAGCCAGCTTTTTCCCTTCGTAGAAACCGGCGCGGGAGTCGATGGTGGTCTTGAGTGCGGCGATGGAGGAAAGCTGCTCGATGCGCACGATGGGGTAGTCCTTGACGAACTTGCCGTTGCTCCAGAGCGAGAGGAACTTTTTCTGGGGCTCGATGAGGAGCCGGAACTCGAGGGGCATCACGACCAGGTCATCCCCGGGCTGCAGGCCGCCGAAATCGGTGAGACCGTTGAGCAGCATCAGGCAGTCGAGATTGGTCCGGTGCTTGTTGACGATGGCGAGGTAGGAATCGCCGCGCTTGACGACGTGGGTGAGCTTGCCCTCCGGGTGCTCGGGGGAAAAAATCTCGTCGAGGTTCATTTCCCCCACAATCCGCCGGGCCTCGGAGGCGGTGGAAGAGGATGGATAGGTGGTGACGATGGACTCCAGCTTCTCGCGGGCCTGTGCCGGATTTCCAGTGGCGATCAACTCGACCGCCTTCTGATAGGCCTTTTCACCGGGCTCGATGTCGGGCATCTCCTTGGAGTCGAGCATCTTGTCCACCTCCTCCGCTTGCTGGGTGGAAACGACGTCCGCGGGATCTGGAACGATTTTCGCGAACACTCCGCCGAGTGGCTTGACGGAGATGTGATAGGCCAGCATCCCGGTGAATCCCATCACGCCGAGGACGGCGAGGGCGGCGATGATCTTGATGAGTGTCCAGATCCGCATGGGAGTCGGCGGCTCAGAGCAGGCCGCGGCGCTTGAAATCGAAGGCGTTGATTTCCTGCGAGCGGAGGATCATTTCGAAGGAGAACTTGAAGAGGCAGATCTCCCACGCGTCATCGACACCCTCGATGATGGCACGGGCGGGATTGCCGGTGCGGTCTTGTTCGGAGAGGAGACGGTCGCGCACCGAATCCAGGCTGTCGTGGACAATTTCCTCGGTGACGCTGCTGCGGCGGAACTGGAAGCCATACTGGAGGAAGGCGAGATCCTTGCCTTCCGAACGAAGTTTCTCCACCAGGGCATCGAGCCGCTTGCGGGCGTCGTCCTGGAAGCCTTCCAGCTCGATTTCGCGATAGGACTCGGGACGCAGGATGCGCGGACGCATCGCCTCGACCTCGCCGCTGCGGATCCTCACTTCGCCGCTGCGATCCATCAACTCACTGAGGAGCTGGAACTCGAAACGGGTTTCTCCAAAGGTATCGATGCGCCGATCCGGCTCGCGGAGGACCCGGGTGGTCTCGAGTGCATACTGGATGTCGTCTGGGGAGTGCATGATCGGAGCGAAGATCCTTCCAACCGCGGGAAATGCAAAGAAAAGGGCGGACGCCCATCGGAGTCCGCCCTTCCCATGAAAGTGCTTCAGGCGGAGCTGATCAACCCTGCTGGGCGGTCACATAGGTGACAACGTCGCCCACGGACTGAAGCTTTTCGGCCTCCTCGTCGGGGACTTCGATGTCGAATTCTTCTTCGAATGCCATCACGAGTTCGACGGTGTCGAGCGAATCAGCACCGAGGTCTTCGATGAACTTCGCTGCGAGGGTCACCTGATCGGCGCTCACGCCGAGTTGATCGACGATGATGTCCTTCACTCGGTCTTCAATGCTTTTGTCAGACATTTTGCTTCTTGGTTGGGGTTGACGTTGGGGGTGCTTAACCGGGGGTGAGAGGCTTGGCAACCTCGAAAAAACATCCGGTTTTGCTGGAAATTCAGGCGGCGGGAGTGACCGGGTCCTCCGGGGCCTCCTCGAGGGAGGCATACTCGATCAATTCTCCGGAAAAGCGGGACCGCAAGCGCTTCATCAGGGCCTCGGCGGGCTCGCCCTGTTCTTTTTTGAAACCGCCGTAGGTGAGCCCGTCGATGCGGAGCCGACCGGAACCGGCGCTGCCCTGGTAGTCCACGAACGCGAGGCCCTTGGTGTCCCATTTCCGCAGATCGAGGCGGGTGAGTTGATCGAAGGGGATGCGCTTTCCGCCGAAATGATGGAGGGCTTCGGTGTCCACCGCGATGCTGCGCAGCAGGGTCCGGATCAGGAAAAAGGCGGCCACCACGCTCAATGCAAGGCAGATGCCGAAGACGATCCACTGCTCGCGGATTTTCTGGGCGGTGTAGGGCTCGTGCGGAGGCTCGGCGTCCATGCTCCAGGCAGGCCAGGCTGCTGAGTAGTCCCGCCAGAGTTGCTGCCACTGCTTGTCGCGGAGGCTGGCGGAATCGTGCAGCGGTTCGGGCCACTTCATGCCGGGCTGGACTTCGGGCGGCAGGGTCGAGGCATCCTCGGGCAGCTTCACGCTCTGCTTTTCCGCAAAGGCCCGCCACTCGGTCGGGGAAATGGTGCCACCCTTCGACATCGCAGCGAGTTGGTCACCCGCTTCCGAAAAGGCCGCCCTGAGGAAGTATGACGCATTCTTGCGACGATAGCCGATCAGTCCGTCCTGGTAGAAAAGGAACGAGAACACCGCGAACATGAGCAGCATGATCGCCGCCCGGAACAGGAACCAGGGCGTGGGCTTGCAGATGATTTTTTCGGGCTCGCTCATGAACTTCCCGGAGGAAAGCCGCCGGAACGGGAAATGGCAAGCTCCTGAGGTTTGCGGCATCGATCTTTGACGATCCGCCCCACATGACCCATGTTCCCGCCGCCATGGGTTTCTCCGAACGCTTTCCCGAACTCCTCGAATGCCCGACCCCGCTGATGCGACGGTTTCGCGCGATGATCGAACCGGTGGGCAATGCCGAGCTGGAGGCCCGCGCCCAAAAGGCCCAGACGCTGACGCGCCGGCACTTCGGACGGACGATGCGTCTGTTCGCGCCGCTCTACCTTTCCAACGAGTGCGTCAACAACTGCTCCTACTGCGGGTTCTCGCGCGACAATCCAATCTTCCGCACCACCCTCAGCGTCGAGCAAACCGTCCGCGAGGCACGTCATCTCCACGGCCTTGGTTTCCGGAACATCCTGCTGGTCGCCGGAGAGCATCCGAAGTTCGTGTCCGACGGCTACCTTCAGGACTGCCTCGACGCGCTGAAGCCCTTCATTCCCACGCTCGGCATCGAGGTCGGCCCCATGGAGGACCACCAGTATGCCGAAGTCGTCCAACACGGCGCGGAGGGGCTCGTGGTCTATCAGGAAACCTATCATCGCGAGACTTATCAGAAGCTGCACACCGCCGGGCCGAAGAAGAACTTCGACTGGCGGCTCGACTGCCCGGAGCGGGCGTATGCCGGAGGGTTTCGCAGAATCGGAATCGGAGCCTTGTTCGGTCTCGCGGATTGGAGGTTCGAGGCCGTGGCATTGGCCGCCCATCTCGAATACCTTCAGAAACACTGCTGGAAAGCCCAGTTCACCGTGGCCTTCCCACGCATGCGGCCCTATGCGGGAAACTATGAGTATCAGACCGATGCCGGACTGCTTCTGCCGGATCGCGAGTTCGTCCAGGTTCTAACAGCCTTCCGCATCCTCTTTCCCCAGGTCGGCATCGTCGTCTCCACCCGCGAGTCCCCGGCCCTGCGCGACTCGCTGGTCCACCTCGGCACCACCACGATGTCAGCCGGTGCGAAAACCGAGCCTGGCGGCTACACCGGTGCAGGTCATGATGATGTGCATCTCACCGTTCGCGGCCGACGCGTGGAGTTGGAAACGAAGAGCGGTTGTGAAAAGGCGACCGAACAGTTCCAGATCCACGACGACCGCAGTCCGGCACAGATCGCGGCGATGTTGAAGCGCCAGGGTCTTGATCCGGTCTGGAAGGATTGGGATGAGTCGATTCTGGCGACGGCATGACATGAGCCGAGATTGAAAATTCATCAGGGTCTTCAGTTTAGGATTTCAGATTTCGAATTTCGGATTTTCTCTTCTGTATGACTTCGACCGAAGCCCTCGTCGCCCTGAACCTCCTGCCAAAGATCGGACCCGTCCGGGTGCGGAGATTGTTGGAATGCTTCGGTGAGCCCGCGGCGATCCTCGGAGCCTCGAAGGACCAGTTGATGCGTGTCGATGGCATCGGCGAGGAGACCGCCGGAATCCTCCATCGCTGGCAGGATCACGCCGATCCGATCAAGGAGCTGACCGAAGCCAAGGAGCGCGGAATTTCCGTCATCACCCAGGACGATGCCGATTATCCAGCTCCGCTGCGCGAGGCCTATGATCCGCCGCTGCTTCTGTATGTGTGGGGAAAACTGGAGGAGCGCGACAAGCATGCCATCGGCGTGGTCGGCTCGCGGCGCGCCACGGTTTACGGACGCAATGCGACGAAGAAGTTCTCGTTCCAGCTGGCTTCTGCGGGCTTCACGATCATTTCCGGGCTGGCCCGGGGGATCGACACCTCGGCGCATGAGGCCGCCGTCGCAGCAGGCGGTCGCACGATCGCGGTGATCGGATCGGGGCTGGCGCAACTTTATCCACCGGAAAACCTCGGCCTCGCGGAACGAATCGCCGACGGTCACGGCGCGGTCGTTTCCGAGTTTCCGCTCCACACCGCCCCGGACAAGCAGACCTTTCCGATGAGGAACCGGATCGTCGCCGCCTGGTCGCGGGCAGTGCTGGTGCTCGAGTCCCCGGCCTGGTCCGGATCCTTGATCACCGCGAATCTGGCCTCGGACT
>JAIXVN010000592.1 GCA_027483005.1 Verrucomicrobiaceae bacterium | reverse complement strand
GGTGGCGCACGCGTGCACGAGACGATTCCGAACTTCCACAACGCCCCGAAACGTCTCGAAGCCCTTCAGGCCGCCATCGCGGTCGACTCCGCCAATCGCGCCGCCGAGGTCAAGTCGGAGATCGACTTCGTCCTCGCCCGCGCCGCCGATTGCTCGCGCATCACCGCCCTCATCGAATCCGGAGAGATCCCGGAGCGTGTCACCCACAATGACACCAAGCTCAACAACGTCCTCCTCGACGACGTCACGGCGGAAGGCGTCTGCGTGATCGACCTCGACACCACCATGCCAGGCTCCGCGCTCTATGACTTTGGAGACATGGTCCGCACCGCCACGCCGACGACCCGCGAGGACGACACCGATCTTGGCAAGCTCGACCTCCGGCTTGATCGCTTCGAGGCCCTTGTTCGTGGCTATCTCGGTGCGACGAAGTCCTTCCTCAACCAGGCCGAGGTCGCCAACCTCGCCTTCTCCGGAAAGCTCCTCACGCTTGAATGCGGCATCCGCTTCCTGACCGACTACCTCCAGGGCGACGTCTACTTCAAGATCAAGCGCCCGGCCCACAACATCGATCGCTGTCGCAACCAGTTCGCCTTCGTCACCGCCATCGAGCGGAAACTGCCGGAGATGGAGAAGATCGTTTACGGAAATCTGTGATCCTTCGCGAGGGAGGAGAAACCCCCAACCGCGTCAGGAGATCCGAAGATCATCCCGGGCAGTGGCCGCAAACCTCGCGGGAGCCCGGGCGAGACGCCGTGATCCAGCGGGCACCATTCCCAGACTTGCTGATTCTCCGGGAGAAACCTCCTGGAACCGGTCACGGCCCGATCAAGCACTCCACGCTCCTGGTCATCCAATCCCATCCCACTCACCATTCACTCATCACCCCATGCGCATTCTCATCACAGGCGGCTCCGGCTTCATCGGGTCCCACATCGTCGAGCACTATCAGGACAAGGCGGAGGAGATCCGCGTGCTCGACAATCTCCGGACCGGCTACCGGCATAATCTGGATGGCTTGAAGCACACCTTCATCGAAGGCTCGATCACCGATCGCGAGTTGGTCAGGAAGGCGGTCGAGGGCGTGGACTACATCTTCCACCTCGCCGCGCTGGTCAGCGTGCCGGAGTCGATGGCAAAACCCGGCGAATGCGTGGACATCAACGTCCATGGCCTGCTCAATGTCCTCGAGGAAGCCTCGGCGGCGGGCGTGAAAAAACTCGTCTTCGCCTCATCTGCCGCGATCTATGGCGACAACCCGACGGTTCCAAAGCTGGAAACCATGATCCCGGAGCCCAAGAGCCCCTACGCGATCACCAAGCTCGACGGCGAGTACTACCTCGGCATGTTCCAGCGCGAAGGCCGCTTGGAAACCGCCGCCATCCGCTTCTTCAATGTCTTCGGACCGCGTCAGGATCCAAAGGGGGCCTACGCCGCCGCCGTGCCGATCTTCATCGAGAAGGCAGTCAAGAACGAGGACATCACGGTGTTCGGCGATGGGGGCCAGACCCGCGATTTCATCTACGTGAAGGACATCGTCGGTGCGCTCTCATTCGCCGTGGAAACCCCGGGCGTGGTGGGTGTCTTCAATGCCGGATACGGCGGCCAGATCACCATCAATGATCTCGCCAACGGTCTCATCAGCGCGGCGGAATCGACGTCGAAGGTCCTCCATGGTCCCGAACGAGCCGGAGATGTGCGCCATTCCCGCGCCAGCTCGGACAAGCTCCGCTCCGCCGGCTGGACTCCCAAGCATTCACTGGAAGAAGGCCTGGGGGTGACACTCGGGTTCTTCCGTCAAAAATTGCCATAGGCAGCCATCCCCCAAGCCCACTGCACAAAAGGGCTTGGCCTGACATCGCCGACCTGGATGGGAAGAGCTTGAACCGCCAAGTTCGCCTGGAGAAGGAGGACGGCAGATCGAGGAGTGGGATGCATCCTGAGGTCTCTCGGAATCACGGATCCGAAATCACCTTCGCGCACTTGGGGTCTTGGCGGGAAACGAAGACTTCGCCCGGGCCTTGATCACGATTTCATCTGGATCCAGACGGTCTCCTCGAATCCTGCTCTTGATTCCGGATTCCCGATTCTGAACTCTCCCCGCCATGTCACGCAGCCACCGCATCACCGTTCTCGCCGGAGACGGCATCGGACCCGAAGTCATGAACGAGGCGCTCCGCGTCCTCGACGCCGTCGAAGCCAAGTGCGGCTTCACCGTTTCCCGCACCTCGCATCTCGTGGGGGGCGCGGCGATCGATGCCACCGGGCACCCGCTGCCGCCGGAAACCATCAGCGCCTGTGAGCAGGCCGACGGCATCCTGTTCGGCTCCGTGGGTGGCCCGAAGTGGGAGTCCCTGCCGCCGGATATCCAGCCGGAGCGCGGCGCACTTCTGCCGATCCGCAAGCACTTCGGGCTCTTCGCCAACCTCCGCCCGGGCGTCTGCCTGCCTTCCCTCACCCATGCCTCTCCAGTCAAACAGGAACTCATCGCCGATGGCTTCAACGTCCTCTGCGTCCGCGAGCTCACCGGTGGGGTCTATTTCGGCAAGCCGAAGGGCCGCGAGGAGCGGAACGGCGAACCGGTCGCCTTCGACACCATGATCTATCAGAAGAGCGAGATCGAGCGGATCGCACGGGTGGCCTTCACCGCTGCGATGGGCCGCAAGAAGCAGCTCCTTTCCGTGGACAAGGCCAACGTGCTCGCCACCTCCGTGTTGTGGCGCGAGACCGTGGTGGAAATCGCGAAGGAGTTCCCGGAAGTCCAGCTCTCCCACATGTATGTCGACAACGCGGCGATGCAGCTCATCAAGCGCCCCGGCTCGTTCGACGTGCTGGTGACCGAGAACCTTTTCGGTGACATCCTTTCCGATGAAATGGCGATGATCTCCGGCTCGCTTGGCATGCTGCCCTCGGCCTCGCTGGGCCAGCAGGGGGAAAACGGCCTCTACTTCGGCCTTTACGAGCCGTCCGGTGGCTCGGCCCCGGACATCGCCGGCCAGGGCATCGCCAACCCGATCGCCCAGATCCTTTCGCTTGCGATGCTGCTGCGTTTCTCGCTGGGTGAGAACGAAGCCGCCGAGGTGGTGGAGGCCGCCGTGGCCGCCGCGATCAACGAGGGTTATCGTACCGGCGACATCGCCACCGGTGCCGCCGGCGAGATCCGCGTGGGAACCACCGGCATGGCCGACGCGGTGCTGGCGCGTCTGTGAGTCCCCTTTCGAGCTGGGAGCCCGGTCAGGTGCCGGGCTTCCAGACGAGGGCCCATTCGTGCCCCCTTCCCCTCCCGATCACGCCCGACCTCACCCCCAGGTCAACTTGTGATCCTTGAATGAAGCTTCAAGACTTCCGACATTCCAGCCGTTGATCCATCTCGATCGCCGGGTTCTCCTCGCGCGATTCGCCGACGATGACCGCCGGCACTCCGGCCACGGTGGTGTGGGCCGGCACGTCGCTCAGCACCACGCTTCCGGCACCGACCTTCGCTCCGGTGCCGATCTCCACGCGACCGAGAATTTTCGCGCCTGCGCCTAACAGAACGCCCGACCGCACGATTGGATGGCGGTCGCCGCATTCCTTTCCGGTGCCACCGAGGGTGACCTCGTGAAGGATCGAAACATCGTTCTCGATGATCGCGGTTTCCCCGACGACAAACGACGTGGCGTGATCGAGCAGGATGCCGCAGCCGATCCGGGCCGCCGGGTGGATATCGACGGCAAAGGCCTCGCTGACGATGCTTTGGAAATAAGAAGCCAGCCAGCGGCGGTCGTCGTTCCACAAACAATGCGCCACGCGGTAGGTGGTCAGAGCCAGAAAGCCCTTGTAAAAAAGCAACGGCTCCAGCGGGGAAAAGCAGGCGGGGTCGCGCTCGAAGATCGCCAGCAGATCGCGGCCGGCATTGTGGACGAGGGCCGGGTTTTTCTCAAAGACCTCATCGAACAAGGGCTCCATCCGCACCCGGGGCATGTCTTCGCGGGCCAGACGTCGGGCGAGCCGAGCGGCGAGCGAGGTGCCGAGGCTACCGCGCGAGAGGACCACGTCATCGAGCAGCGGCTTCAACGAAGGCTCCTCCTCGGCGACCCTCCGGGCGGCCCCCCGGAGGTCCGACCAGAGTTTTCCGAGATCAATCGTGCTGCCGGAGCACAACCCGCCTGCCTTCGTGCTCGCCGCGGGGGCGGTCTTGTGTTCCGAATCGTTCATGAAGATTTCCCAGAAGCTGGAGTATGCCTGTCGCGCCTTGGCCCAGTTGGCTCGCCGCGACGACGGGCGAAGTCTTACACGTCTTGAGGACCTCGCGCAACGGGAAGCCGCGTCGGCGAACTTTCTGGTGCAGATTCTCAATGATCTGCGGCGTGCGGGGCTGGTGGACAGCCGCCGCGGCTCGAATGGCGGCTACCTGCTGGCCCGGCCTGCAAAGTCGATCACGCTCCAACAAATCGTGATCGCCGTCGATCCCGCGCTGATCCAGTTCTCGGTCTCCAGCGAAGGTGAATCCGGTCCCGCCGTGCGGGCAGCCTGGAGAACGGTGGCGGATGGGCTGGAGCAGCAGATGCAGGCGATCACCCTCGATGTGCTGGCGCAGCAGAGCAGCTCCCCGATGTTCTACATTTGACGGAAGTGGATTTAGTCAGGAAATCCGGAACATTTGGCTGGATTGGATTTCAGAAATCACGTAGGGGAAAAGGGTCCCGCCTACCTTACCATTCCCATGCCCGGCAACGCCGAACACACCCACCACATCCGCGTCCGTTCCACCCAATTGGAAATGACACCCGGAGGAACCTCTGTCGGGGACGATTACGACGGAAAACTCAAGGCCGCTGAGGCCCAGCTCGAACAGCTCCAGCAGAAGCGCGAGGAGCTGGAACGCAAGAAGCAGGAACTCGAGGAGCTCAATGCACGCAAGCGTGACTTCATGACCGCCCAGGTCGAACTGACGGACAAGCTCTCCTCAGCCGTCACGCGGATCGATCGTGAGCTTTTCGAAATGCGCCAGGAAATGGACGACCTCGAGCAGTGCCGCGTCTGCTTCGCGTCCCATCTCGACAAGCTCGGCAAGTACAATCCCGAAGCCTGGACCAGGGAGCAACTTTCCAACCATCTTGATCGTGCCATGACGACCGCCGACCTCGCGATGGATGAATACGAACAGGCAGCCTCCCATTTCGATGGCATGCGCAGTGGTGCGATCTTCGGACGCAGCAAGGGCAGGCGCACCGGCCCTTCCGCAGCGGGCATGGGCGAGTTCGCGACGCAGTTCCGCAACGGTCTGGCCTTCAATCTCCCGCTCCTCGTCCTCGGCGGCGCGGCGCTCATCGTTTACCTCCTGAAATGACCTCCATGTCCCGGAGCAACACCCAAATGGATCCGGAACTCGTGGCCCTATCAAAAGAGCAGGCCCGGCTGGAAGCGAGCATCGCGGCCACTCTGGCCGAACCGGACCGGATCAAGCGGCAGATCGAGGAAGAACGCGCCACCCTGCCCCCGACGGATGATTTCCGTGACCGTGAGCGTCGGAAGGAATTCGAGGACCTTGCCACCCGGGGCAAGGTCCGCAATGAACACAAGAGCCAGCGGCGCAGCCTGATGCTGATGGTCCTGCTCGCCTTCGCCAGCGCCTGTCTTGTGGCCTGGGGCATCAAGCTGATGGGCCACTGAACCCTCAGCTGCCGAAGCGGGAAAGGTCGATCAGGCCCGACCTGACCTCAACGCCTTCGGCTTTCAGCAGCCGGGTCTTCTTGAGCATCTCCGGCCCCTCGGTTTCGCCATTGAAGCCACCGAGCGATCCATCCGCACGCACCACCCGATGACAGGGCACCTCGGGAGCGAAGGGATTCCTTGCCAGCGCGGTCCCCACCGAGCGGGCGGTGCCGCGTCCCGCCCGTTCTGCCACCGCCCCATAGGTCGAGACCTTTCCCTTCGGAATGGTGCGCACGAGCCGATAGACGAGCGCCTCGAAGTCGGTCGGTGGGCGTTGGGGTTTCATGACACTCAGGCTTCTCCGAGCTTCTCCCTGAGCTTCGGCCACTGCTCACGGCTGACGATGTATCCCACGCAGCCAGCCGAGCCGCAAAGGCAGGGATGATCCTCGTAACAGTCCACGTCGAAACCATAGTCAAAGGTCAGCTCCTCTCCCTCTGCGATGTCACGCAGCGAGTAGATGAAGATTTTCCGACCTTCCACGAAGGCCTCGCAGTTCGGATTGCACGAATGGTTGATCAGCCTCGCGGTGTTCCAAGGCACGTTGCCATCAATGTCCCATGTCTTGGAGAGGGTGAAGATGTAAACGGCCGCATCGCCGGTCTTGAGGGACTTCGCATGCTGGGCGTTCGCGCGGCGATCGCTCTCCTTCTTGTCCACCAGTTCGCCGACATACTCGATGATCTTGGTTTTCTTGGGAATCGGGCTCGTGGCGTAAACCCCGCGGCCATGGATCTCCGATCCCCGAACCTCACAGAGTTTGCTCTGGGCCCGGTTCCAGAGCGCGACGAGCTTCTTGTGCAGTTGGGCCTCTTCTTCCTGTTTCTTCGATCGCTTCGCCATGACTTGAAGTTCGGATTCCATTCAGCGCTCGGCCCCTGACTTGATCTCACGGCCACCGATGACGGGCAGCTTCAGGTCTTCCGGCAGATTGGAGAACAGGCTGCGGAGATCCGCCACCTTCAGGCCGGACCCATCGATGAAGGTCCACTCGTTCTTGCCCTTCTCGGAAATGGCCACCTGAAATCCGGTGGTCTCGACCACGTAAGGCTTCGGATCGTTGGGCTTGAAAAGACTGAACTGAGTCGCGGTTGGAAAAATCAGCAGCCACTTCGTGAATGCATCCACCTTGACCTCCTTGCCATTGACGACGGTGGTCTTTTTGCCGAGTGAAACCTCATGCACCGTGGGTTGGCCCTGCGGCTTGAAGGAAATGAGTCTCATCCCGTTGCTCTGCATCTGGGCCGCCACGCCCGCAAGCTGGGCATTGAGCTTTTCCATGCCCCCCACCCGCTCGGCCATGCGCTTCTTCCAGGTCGGATACATCCGCTCGATGGCGACCTCATATCTTCCAAGCACCACCTGCGAGCCAAGGCTTTCCACCGCCGCGCGCGCCGAGGCGATCACTTCGGGGGATGGTGTCTCCGCTGCCGGAGTGTCATACTCGGGCCCGGCTGGAGCCGCTGGAGGCACCGGCGCTGCCGGCTGGACCTGTGCGACAAGGGTTGACCCCGTTGCCAGCACAGCGAAACACGGGCTCAAGATCAGAAATCGCAACGTTATCACAAAGCAATCGATGGCCCGCAGAGCCCCGTCCGTCAAGCGCTCCTGAAATCCGCTTGGTTTTCCCGACGCGAGTGCGTAAAGATCCCTCCCCCATGGCGAAGCAGGCACTCGGAAAGGGACTTGGAGCCCTCATCAAGAAACAGGCAGGTAGCACCCCGGCTCCTCAGGAGACTCCTGTGGATGAGTCGAAACGCGTCCGCGATGTGCCGATCGATCAGGTCGTCCCCTCCCCGCTTCAGCCCCGAACCGTCTTCGTCGATTCGCCTCTCGATGACCTGATGGAGTCGATCCGCCAGCACGGCATCATCCAGCCACTCATCGTCCGCCTGGTCGAGGGAAAGCTCGAACTCATCGCCGGTGAACGCCGCTGGCGGGCCTCGAAGAAGCTGGGCCTCGCCACGGTGCCAGTCATCGAGCGCGAAGCGTCCGATCGTGATGTCCTTGAAATGGCCCTCATCGAGAACCTCCAGCGTGAGGATCTCAACCCGATGGAAGAAGCCGCCGGCTATGTGCGGCTCGCCCGTGAGTTCACCATGAAGCAGGAGGACATCGCCGTCCGCGTCGGCAAGTCCCGCGCCAGTGTCGCCAACGCCATGCGCCTCCTCGACCTGCATCCGGACATCCAGATGCTCGTCGCCAAAGCCCACCTCTCCGTCGGCCACGCAAAGGCC
>JAIXVN010000395.1 GCA_027483005.1 Verrucomicrobiaceae bacterium | reverse complement strand
TCCGCTTGGTTTATACATGCTTTCGCGGGCGCAGCGATGCCTTCCTGGTTATCGGCAGCACACTCACATTGCTGATCAAACTGAGATAAGGGCGGTAGCCGCTGGATTTCTCAACCATAATGGTGAAGGTGGTGCGGTTTGGTGGATCGCTGAAGCGATTGCTCACCAGGAGGAACGGATTGCGAAAAAGGATTTAGACCTCCAGTTGCAACTAATCCGGAAAAGCCTTGATGCTGGCTACACGGACGCCTGGGTTGGATACGCGGGTTGTCTGATAGGAGGAGAAGGACTTTCAAAAGATGTCAAAGAAGGGGTCAGATGGCTGGAGCAGGCCGCTGAGATGGGCAACGGGACGGCGATGAATCACCTAGCAACCGTCTACAGAAATGGACTAAGTGGGAAAGCGGATCCTAAAGCAGCTTTGATCTGGTATGAAAAAGCAGTTGATGCGGGGCAGGATGAGGCGCTTAACTCTCTTGGTTATTGTTGTCGAAGGGGGATTGGCTGCAGAAAAGATGATCGTAAAGCTTTTCAATTCTACCAAATGGCTGCGGCATCAGGAAGCCCAAGTGGATTCTACAACGTCGGGTTTTGCTACGAGAAGGGAATTGGAGTGAAGACCGATAAACGAAGTGCCAATTTCTGGTATGCCAAGGCCATTTCGTTCGGACACACAAAAGCTGTTGAAGGAATGAAACGTGTTAGAAACCATGGAGTAGAATAGTGTTTTATAGCGCTGTCTTATAATTGTTTCAAATTCCACAATACATACTTTCTACAAGAGATACAGATACTCATGAACACAAATACTCCGACAAGACATACTTTCGTGGCGGAGGCCGCAAACACCTCACGGAAACGGCTCTGGATCGCGTCGCCGTACTTCGTGCCGGATGAGGGCGTGGTCACGGCGCTTCAGACGGCGTCCTTGCGTGGGACGGATGTGAGGATCCTGCTGCCACAAAAAGCGGACCATCTTCTGGTGTGGCTTTCCTCGTTCTCATTCCTGGAGGACACCCTGCCGTTCGGCGTGAGAATCTTCCGCTACCAGCCAGGGTTCCTGCATCAGAAGGTGATGCTCATCGACGACCGTCTCGCGAGCGTGGGCACGGCGAATCTCGACAACCGCTCGTTCCGACTGAACTTTGAAATCACCGCGCTTTCCTCGGATCCGGTGTTTGTGCAGCAGATCGAGGCGATGTTGACTGAGGACTTCAAGGCCACGATCGAAACGAAGATCGAGGATTTCACCAAGCGGCCTTTCTGGTTTCGGGCTGCCTGTCGCCTGGCGAGATTGATGGCACCCTTGCAGTGAAATCATGACTCCATGTCTGGATTGCCTATCTTCAGTCGATAAGTCTCATCGAAACAACTCAACGACCGGACTGCGGGAACCATCCGGACGAATCAGCCAAAAGCCCTTGTAGTCTGCATTCACCTTGGGGGGTCGGGTCGTTGGTTCATTGCAGTAGAGCTGCCAATAAACCGCATAGGGGCAACCGAAACGCCTCGCCTCCGCGAGAAGTGCCGTCGTGCGTTCCAGCACAAGTTGCGGACTGGCCTTGGACTCAGGGAGGCCGAACTCGCCGACATAGATACTGTTTTGACCGAAGGGCCCGGTCGCTCGCTTATGCCTGCCAATGAATGCCAGCGCCTCGGCAAACTGCGCCGGAGAATCCTTCGTATCCCATGCGGAGTATGAAGCCAGATCCACCTCCACATGTGGCAGGACATCGACGGTGACACTGGGCTCCCCTTTCGTCTGCGCCTGTCTGACCAGATTGACCTCGCAGGCGTGGAAGACCCGGGCTGCTCCTGACACGAACTCCGCTCGACCGCGGGCGACGCCTCGCTGCCGCGCTGCCAGCCAGCGGATCATGGCGGCGGTTGCCTTGGCACCGGGCTTGATGGATGGATCAAAGCCGCCGCGAAGGGCCCAATCTCCTTCCCAGTTCTGAATGATGAATGTCTTCCGGCTTTTGCCATAGGTGCGGATGAGATGCCGTGTCAGGCTTGCGAAGCATTCCTCCTCAGCCTGCTCGTCCTCAGTTGAAAAGCCCTCCCGCCAGTAACTCGCAGGGCGCCCAGGACGAAAGGAGGTCAGGATGAAGGTCTCGAAGCCCCTCGCAAACAGAGCTCGATAATAGGGCGTATCCGCCAAACCCTCAAGCGAGGTCACTGCGGGCCATTGCGAATGGAAAGGGTATAACTTCGGTGATGGATTGTCGGTATCGAGGCTTAGACTCACCTTGAGGCATTTCGCGCCGAGGGCCTGCGCTGCCGCCGCGCCTTCATTGAGGTAGTCCGACTCGGAAAATGAATACAGGCCACCGATGTGCGCGACTCCCAATTGAGTTTGCGGTGGCGGAGATGTGGCTTGTGCCCAGGCCAGTGCCGGGAGGCTGAGGATCAGCCCGATTAGAACGCTCTTCTGCATGGGATCAATCCTGCAGCCAAACGGGCTGAACTCGACCTTTCTAACGACGAGTTTGTGGAGCGGCGAAGTGGCGCTGCTGGAAGCGCCGACAACCAGGGCTTTCCAATCCTCAGCCTGCATGGCTAAACCTTTCCTGCTCCCACTATCTTAACATGAGGAACTCCAACAACCCCAGGAAGCTGCCAGCCCCCCAGGCCCGCGAATTGCTCGCGACCTTGAAGGCACGTTTCGAGAAGCATTCGGAGCGTCATCCGGAAGAGAAGTGGGAGGAGATTGAAGGGAAGCTCATGCGCCAGCCTGCAAAGCTGGCGTCCCTGTTGGAGATGGAGGAAAGCGGCGGCGAGCCGGATGTGGTGGGCCGCGATCCCCGGACGGGTGATCATCTCTTTTTCGATTGCTCGGCGGAGACTCCGAAAGGACGCACCGGTCTCTGTTACGACCGCGCAGGGCTGGACTCCCGCAAGGAGCACAAGTCGGCGAACACGGCGATGGATCTGGCGGAAACGATGGGCATCGAGCTGTTGAGCGAGGATCAATACCGCATGTTGCAAGGCTTGGGAGAGTTCGACTTGAAGACCTCCAGTTGGGTGCTCACTCCACCTGACGTCCGCAAGCGGGGCGGTGCGCTCTACGGGGAATGCCGATACGGTCGTGTCTTCGTCGGTCACAATGGGGCGCAATCCTACTATGCAGCCCGTGGTTTCCGCGGGTCATTGAGGGTCTAACAGACTGACGGCTGCGGGAAGAACGCCACAACCGAGAAACAAAGGCCGGGCTGGTCAAGCGGTCGCCTGCCGCATAGGCTCGCCGAGGTGCGTCGACCGGTCCTGATCCTCATTTCCCTGCTGGTGCTTGCCCTGACCGCCTGGCAGCTCATGCCGCGTTTCCGGGAATGGTTCCCGGTGGCCAGCGTCAGCAGTGGCCCCAAGCCCGATCCCGCGACCTACCTGACCCTTTGTGCGGATCTTGAAAAGCGACGCGCCGCCCTTGAGAAACGTCACCTGGCCGCGCGCGGCGAATCGGATCGGGCAATCATCGAAGCCGATGCCAGGGCGGATCTGGAGAGCACCCTGCCGGCCATGATGAAGTGCTGGCTCGGAACGCCCTGGGACTTCAATGGCACCGCTGCCGGGCCAGGCCAGGGCAAGATCGCCTGCGGTTACTTCGTGGCGACCGTCCTGCGCGACGCCGGGTTCCGTGTCGATCGCTACAAGCTGGCCCAGCAAGCCTCCGAGCATATCCTGCAAACCTTCATCGACCGCAAATCCTTCCAGCTCAGCGCAGGCAAACCCTACGAGTCCTTCGTTTCGTCGGTCGGGAAAATCGAGCCCGGAATCTGCCTTGTCGGGCTCGACACTCACGTCGGCTTCCTCATTCGGGAAGGCTCCGTCTTCCGCATGGTCCATTCCTCAGGCTCGCAACCCTGGTGCGTGGTCGATGAGGATCGCGATCATGCGGTGGTGCTGCAACGCTCAAGCTATCGACTGGTCGGCAATCTAACAGCAGACAAGACACTCATCCGGAAATGGCTGCGTGCGGAGCCGTTGAAGGTCCAGCTGCCGACGGTCAAACCCGCCCCAGCTTCTCCTGCACGCGCTGGTCGATGACCTCCGCGAGGCCGACTTCACCGTCCGCCCGGAGGAAATCGCAGTAGTTGGCGGACACGGCTTCCAGATCGTCGCAGTACTGCGCACCGAGCGACTCGAAGGCGGTGAGCGACTTTTCAAAGTGTCGCTTCGCCCATGAACGATCGCCGGTTTGGAGAAGCGCGAGGGCGAGGTTGTTATGAGATTGGGCGGTGTCGGGATGAATGTCGCCGAAGAGTTCACGACGGACCTCGAGGGCCATCATGTGCATTTCACGCGCCTGTTCGCCAAACCCGGCCGCGAGGTAGAGGGCGCCGAGATTGTTGGAAACCGCAGCCGTTTCCTCATGGTCCTTGCCGAGCTGGGAGTAGAGGATCTCGAGCGCGCGAAGGTAGTAGCCTTCAGCGGAACCCAGGTCCCCGGCGGCCTTGCGAAGCGCTCCGAGATTGTTCGCCATGGCCGCGACATCCAGCAACAGCGGCGGATCGTGGCGCTCGAAGCAGTCCAGCGAGTTCTTCCATGCGGCCTCGGCCTGCTCGACGTTCCCGAGACTGTCGTGGGCAGAGCCAAGGCCTGCGTAGAGCCGACCGAGCTGATCGAGGCGGTCAAGCCGACCGTCGAGCTGATCGATTGCGTGGCGATAGTCATCGCGAGACGGTTCATAATGTCCGAGTTCCCGCAGAACGCTGGCACGCAGCTCCAGGCAGTCGGCAAAGGCATCGATGCTCTCATACTCGGCACTGAGGGTTTGCTGGGCCTTTTCCACGGCAGCGGTCGCCGCATGAAGGGCTTCATCAAGATCGCCCAGCGCGCGCAGGGACTCGACGCGCTCGCGGAGAATTCCAATCAGGGTGGCGGTAGGTGAATCCATGGCGTCGTTACACCGTTAACACTCATTCCGGTTTTGACGAGCCAAAATCTGACGCTGCCGGGAGACGCTCCATCAGGTCCTTGCGGATCGTCGGAAGCTCCCCGACGGCGTCGCGCAAGGAGGTGTCCGCCGCCCGTCGGTCATGGGAAACGCCGAGGATCCTGGCGAGTTCCCGCTCGAAGTGCAGCAGGCCTCGCCTGGAAGGTCCGGCGGCATCGACGTGATCGAGCGCCC
>JAIXVN010000332.1 GCA_027483005.1 Verrucomicrobiaceae bacterium | reverse complement strand
GGCTCCACCACGAGCATCTCGGCAGCGCCGAAACCTTCCGGCCTGATGCCATGCCGGATGAGACATGGGTGAGGGAGATGGCGGGGAGGCTGAAGCAGCGGTGAGCTGGACCGAAGTATCGCCCTAGAGTATGTCTTGAGCCTCGGGATCAATCTGAGGCGCTTCGGAAAGAATCTCCAACAACTGCTGTGCACTCCCCCGGTTGCCTCGGAGACGGACATACGAGTCGGCGTCAGCCACGGCGACCCTTTGGGAAAGAACCGTGGCGATAAACGAATCAATCGAGACGCCATCCGCCTGCGCCAAGCCCTCGACGCGCTGGCGGATGGATTCGGGGATCGAAATGCTCAGAGTGCTCATGGCTGCTTCAATATCGTCAACAATTGGCGGGGTGTCACGATGGAAATCCCAAGTGCTTCCGTGCCTCGAAAGTCGTCCACGTTGTGGGTGACGATGCAGGTCGCCCCGGCGGCAAGCGCACATTCGAAAACGAGATCATCCTTCGGGTCTGGCAGAAACGGCCTCCATTTGAAGTAGATGAAGGCCTCTGAGGCAACCGCACAGATGGAATCCAGAAAAGCGGTGATCTGACTCGGTGAATAGGTGCCAAGCAGGCCAGGACGGCTCAAAACATCCTCATATTCGAGGAGTAGCGCGGTGGAGACCGCGATGCTGTAGTCACCTGCCGCCAGTTGTCTGAGAATGGCATTGGATGCCCCGAGCGCGGATCTCAGACCTGAAACAAGAACGTTGGTATCGAGAACTACGAGCACGTTTCAGTAATGGAAAAGGAGACTATGTAGTCAAGGCACCACAACCTCGGTCTGCATCGCGCGCTCTTCCACAACGAGCATCTCGGCAGCGCCGAAACCTTCCGGCCTGATGCCATGCCGGATGAGACAGGGATGGGGGAGATGGCGGGGAGGCTGAAAGCGTGATGAGCCTTTTCCAGATAGGATGTGGAAGCCGGATGGTTCAATCCAACTTCAGACTCAGCACACTCTCCGCCTCCTGAGCAGGGCCACCGTGCTGCCGGTGATGATCAGCAGCCAGGTTGAAGGCTCTGGAATGTTTGGAATCGAGGGAACTGAATCCGGATTCACCGGCTCCAAACCGGCCTTCTGATATTGCTCCGCCGTCTCCAGCACGACGGCCCCTGAGGTCGGGGTCACCAGTTGATAGCGGGCCTTGATCCCATCCTTGTCCTCCGGCAGGGACGCCGCCCAGAATCTCGCCAGTTGGTCCCAAACCTTCCGGCCAGTCAGACCTTCCGGGCCCGCCGAGCGCGACCATTCCCATTGGGTCATCGAAACTTCCCCGCTCCTGATGGATTTGAGGAATGCAGGAAAATCCTTCGCCGGATCGATCAGCGTCGGGCCACGCAGCAGGGAGCCGCTTCGGTAAATCTGTTCCGCCAGACGATTGGGTCCCGACTTCGCCTCGATCTCCATGATCATCGGACGTCGGCTGCCGCGTTCCATTCGCTGCAACAATGCCTCAGGACGGGAGAGCTTCACGGCTTGAGGTCCATGAATCCACAGGATCGGTGAGGCAGGCTCATTTCGCGCAGCCAACTCGACCGCCTCCCGAAGGGCGGCTTCGTTGTCGCGGCCTCCCGAGAAACGGTAATCCGCCAAGCCCTGAAGCTCGATCCGCCGGGCCTGGTCGTCCGCCAGGATCAGGGTGCAAGCGCCGTCCGCATACTCCGATTTCAGACCTGCCAGAATCCAATCCTTCGCCTCCTTCAATCCCGCCGATCCATCCACCACGATCACCGGCGGTCCGAAATTCTTCCGCACTCCCGCCATCGGCTTGCGGGTCAAAACCCGTTCCTCAGGCTTGGCAAAGGGATCCTCACACCACACCACGCCAGCTGGACTCTCCAACCCGTCGAAGCGCACCGCCATGGTCTTTTCATCCTCACGGGTGCCTGGCAGGGAGACCGAGAGCGATTGTCCCGGACCGTCCACATTCGACCTGGGTGCTCCCATGCCGCCCTCTAACAGGAATGGCTTATCTCCCTGGAGCCACACGGAATGCTCCAGCCCGGACTGAAGACCGAAGTTCTGTTCCACAATCTTTGGCAGCTCCCAACGACCTGAGTCCGTGAGTGGAGCCGTGATGCCCAGGCGGATCTTCATCCGACCATTCCCCGGCACGGGAAAGCATTGGACCATCACCGTGTCCGGACCGCACATCGTGACCAGCACCGGATCGCGGCTCTGCCTGACCGCGACTTCCTGATAGGCGGCCTTCACCTTCGCCACCGTGCTGAAGGCGGCCTCACGCGGTTCGCCATTCACCCACAAGGTCAGGCGCGACACCCGTCCATCGCGCGGCAGGCGGACCTGGCAGCGGGCCTCCCGCGCCCTGGGGTCGCCGTTGGCGAAGACCATCGTCCACTCCGCATAGCCCAGTTGCGAGGCCGCATCGAAGTGGCCGTCGAGTCGCGACTCCGCGAGGTCCAGGTTCTTCAGGCGCACCGCCACCTGGTCGGACCCCACATAGTCGTCGAACTGGAGTTGCTCCATGTCCCCGCGTCCCCGACCGCCGTCACGCAGCGCGGACTTCGGTGGCCTGACCGTGTTGAAGCCCTTGCCGGTCACCCGAAAGAAAAGTTCCCTCGCAAGCTCGGAGTCGTGCGGCTGCGGTTCGCCCCCTCCGAACATCATCACGGGAATCCGCCAGCCCTGCATCATCCATCCGGAAATGTCGGTGGCCATCTGCGTGCCACGATTCCCCTCGTAGCAGGTTTTCAGCAGGGTGCTTTCCGAATGGAAGGCCCGCAGCCGGTTGATCGCCTTCTGGCTGGGCTCCTTGTCCATGGCGAGATCGACATTCAATCTCGTCCACAGACCCGGGCCTTCCAGCAGCACCAGCACCAGGGTCGTCAGGACCATCGAGATCTTCCGCGCCTGGCGGAATCCCTTTTCATGCCCAGCTGTCACGACTCGCGAGAGCCTCCACGACACCAGTGCGGCCAGAATCGGGGTGAGGGAAAGCAGGCCCATTCCAAAGGCAATCAACGCGATCACCGACGCAGGCAGCAGCGGCAGGAAAAGCAGAGCGTAGAAGACCGAGATCACCAGAACGCCCCCGGTCAGCGCCCCGACCCAGCTCGCGGCCCTCTGACCCGCCTTGATGAGAAGATAAGCGTTTCCAAATGGCACCAGGGCCAGCAGCAGGACATGCCAGATCGTAGGCACTGGATCAAAGAAGACCCCGCCACAGAAGCCGGATCCGATCTCGAACACGGTCACGCCCAACGGGAACACCACGCCGAACGTCCAGTTGAAGAAACGCTTGAAGCCCGCCCACTTCGAGGTCGGCAAGGCCCTTGCCTCCTTGGCTGGCCGATAGCCGCCATCGAGCCGCTGCAGGATTCCCTCCAGCGCCATCAACCCCAGGCTGTCTCCCGGCTCGCGTTCCGCCTCCTCATGAATGTGGCAGCGCAGGTCCGCCTTGAACTCCTCCGCCTCGTCTCCGGCGAAACCTTCCCGTGTGGCCCTCCCGTCGAGATACTCCACCAATCGACGCTCTGCCTGTGTGGTCCAAGTCTTCATCTTGCTGCTGTTGAAAATCCTCCGTTTGGTTTTGGAAAAGTTGTCTGCGGGTGCGAGTTATCCCATCGAGTGAGGCGGGGATTCGCCATGAAATCCGATCGACTCCACCCCTCGCGCCATTTCCTGGAAATAGCCTGTCATCTCCTCCGCCAGCTCGCGCCCGGCATCGGTCAGTTGATAGTATTTTCGGGCCGGGCCACCACTGGACTCCTCCAGCCGGGTCGTCACCAACTGCTGCTTCTTGAGCCGCGCCAACAGGGGGTAAATCGACCCTTCCGCCACCCCGACTCCCGGCAGGGCCACGAGCGCCTTCACCAGGGCATAGCCATACCACTCGCCACCGGAAAGGGCTTTCAGGATGCACAATTCCAGAACGCCCTTGCGCATCTGGATCGTCCAGTTCGCAAACCCGCCGTCGCTTTCCCGTCCTGAATCCGCCTCGCTCACAAGAATCCATTACCTTGCGATGCAAGGTAATGGCAAGTAGGATTTTTCAGGCGGGATGAAATGACGGCTCTGGAGCAGGATGGAAACCTCCCCATTGCTCCATTCTGGGATTCGAGGGCCACAGGCCTGTCAAGATACCAGCATGGGGCATCGCCCCATGAACCGGGACTGCAAGATCCCCAAGGGCTGAAGGCCCGTTCCATTCTTTGCGCGTTTGACGTCCGATCCACCCATCCAAATGGATCAGGCCTTCAGCCCTCGATTCATC
>JAIXVN010000115.1 GCA_027483005.1 Verrucomicrobiaceae bacterium | reverse complement strand
CTGATTGGGCGACCACCACCCATGGCCTCTCCGGTCCCTCGGCGGATCGAGCTGCGGATCCGGATGGCGATGGATTCCCGAACGTCCAGGAGTTCCTGTTCGGCACCAGCCCGATCGCGAGCAGCGGCTCCTTGTCCCAGGTCAGCCAGAGCGGCGGAAACCTGCTCATCACGTGGTTCCAGCGCAGCACCGGTTCCAGCACCTATGATCTTGAGGAAAGCCCCGATCTTGGAGCTTGGAATCCTGCCAACGCCACACCTTCCATTTCCAGCAACCAGAGCGGAGCCCCGAGCGGCTACCAGCGGATGGAGGCTCTCATCCCCATCACCGGCGGCAGCAAGTTCGTCCGTGTCGCCGGGGTCGAATGAGTCACCTTGGATCATGTTCAAGCCCCTTTCCGGCCAGCCGGGGAGGGGCTTTCTGTTCCTCAGGCAATGAGATCCTTCACCACCTTGCTGCCGGGCTTGGTGATGTTGGAAAGCCGCTGGTTCACTCCCTGACTGGGATAGGTGAACTTCTCGTGATCGAAGCCTAACAGCTGCAGCACGGTTGCGTGGAAATCGTGGATGCTGACCTTGTTGGTCATCGCCTCGTAGCCGATCGGATCCGTTTCCCCGTAGGAAAATCCCGGCTTCACGCCACCGCCGGCCATCCAGAGGGAAAAGGCGCTCGGATGGTGGTCGCGGCCGACGAAGGGACCATTCACGCCGCCACGGTTTTCCTTCATCGGAGTGCGACCGAACTCACCGCTCCAGATCACCAGTGTTTCCTCCAACAGTCCGCGCTGCTTGAGATCCTTGAGCAGGGCCGCGATCGGCTGGTCGATCTGCTTGCACTTGTTGACGAAGGAGTTCTTGAGGTCGTCTCCCGCGCTGGTGCCGTGCGAGTCCCAGCCCCAGTCGAAGAGCTGGATGTAGCGAACGCCGCGCTCGGCCAGGCGTCGGGCAACGAGGCAGTTGTTGGCGAAGGATTCCTGGCCCGGCTGGGTGCCATACATCTGGTGGGTGGCGGCGGACTCCTGCTTGATGTCGAAGGCATCCGATCCATGGACCTGCATCCGGTAGGCCATTTCATACTGCGCGATGCGGGTGACCGTTTCCGGATCCCCGGCGTCCTTGGCAATGCGTTCGTTGATCTTGGAAAGCGTGTCGAGCGTGCGTCTCCGCATCGCACTGCTGACGCCGTCCGGGTTCGCGAGATAGAGCACCGGATCGCCCTGAGAGCGGCACTGCACGCCTTGGTAAACGGAGGGCAGATAGCCGGAGCCCCAGACCGACTTCCCGGCATCGGGGTTGTTGCCGCCGGAGGTCAGCACGATGAAGCCCGGCAGGTTGTTGTTTTCCGAGCCGAGACCATAGGTGGCCCAGGCTCCCATCGACGGATTGCCGAGGTTCTGGCTGCCGGTGTGGACCAGAAGCTGGGCCGGTCCGTGGTTGAACTGATCGGTGTACATCGACTTCACGATGCACATCTCGTCGATCATCGTTTCCAGGTTCGGCAGGCGATCGGATATCCACTGCCCGCTCTTTCCCGCCTGGTGGAAGGGAAACTGCGAGCCGAGCATCTTCGGCACGCCCTGGATGAAGGCGAACTGCTTGCCTGCCAGGAACTCCTGCGGGCACTCCTTGCCGTCGAGCTTGGTCAACTCCGGCTTGTGGTCGAAGAGTTCCAACTGGCTCGGAGATCCAGCCATGTGCAGGTAGATCACCCGCTTCGCCTTGGCGGCGAATTGCGGCAGGTCCGGCGCGAAGGGATTGGAAGGATCCTTCAACAAAGGTCCGGTCGAGCCCCAGGCGCGATTGCCCTGACTGGCCAGCCACAAGGCCCCGAGCCCGACGCCACAGCGGCTGAGGAAATGTCGCCGCGTGAGATGCTGGGCGCGGTCGTGTTGGAGCTGTTGGAAAAGGTTCATGGATGGAATGAATGACGAATTTCGAATTTCCGAATGACGAAGAAGAGTGCCCTCAGGAGCTTGGCGGTCGGGTTGAGGAAGAATTGGCGAGGGTGGTTCGGCGAATCTTGGAGAAAATCAGGTGCAGCTCATTGGCTTCCTTCCAGAGAACCGTTGCTGGGTCGCGAAGGTCGGAGTCGGCTTTGACGATCATGCGGAGCCAGAACTTGGTTTCCCGACACTCCTTGCGACAGGTATTGATTTTCAGGGCGAATTCCTTCCGTGAGACGGCATCGTCTGCCTCGCAGTAATTGGCACCGGCACTGGTTCCGGATCGCACAATCTGCGAAATCAACGGGCGCATCACCGAGGTTTCCTTGATCGACATCGCGAAGTCGATGATGGCTTCGCCAAAAGCTGCTGTGCGCTCCTCAAGATTGAACTTCGAGGTCTCACGCTTTGCTTCAGGTTCTATCGGATCTTCGCCCATTTTGGTTCGTCATTCGGAAATTCGGAATTCGTCATTCTAGCGCGTCAAAGCGCTATCCAGTTTGAGCATGGTGTTCGCAACGAGAACCAAGGCGGCCTCTTCGGGCGTGGCTCCGAGTTTCGCGGACTCAGCTGGCTGCTTTTCGTAATCGGCCTTCGCGTCCGTGTGGAGCTGTGCGAGCGCTTCAAGGATGTCCGGAGCGGCGTCCTCAAGGGTGAGGCGCTTGTAGCCGGCAGAAAGCTTGGCTGTTAGATCCTGTCCGCTCATTTCCATGATCTTCGCGAAGGCCTTCGCAAACTCCATGTGCGCCGGATCGTTGAGTGTGACGAGAGCCTGCAGGGGCGTGTTCGTCGTGATGCGTCGGGCAGTGCAGACATCGCGGGTCGGGGCATCGAACATCAGGAAGGCCGGGTAGCCGCTGGTCCGTTTCGAGTAGGTGTAAATCCCGCGTCGATAGCGATCCTCGCCCTCGGAGTTCTTCCATCGCGCGCCGCTGTAGGCGGACTTCCAGATTCCATCCGGCTGCGGTGGATAAACCGGTGGGCCGAACTGCTTTTTCGAAAGCAAACCGGACACCACCAGGGCCTGATCGCGCACCATTTCAGCCGTGAGGCGCTGCCTCGGGCCGCGCGAGACGAGGCGGTTCTTCGGGTCCTTGACCAGCAGGGCCGGACTGACTGCATCGGCCTGGCCATAGGCGGAGGAAAGGACGATCTCGCGCAGGAAGGGCTTCAGCTTCCAGTGATGCTCCTTCGAAAGCCGCAGCGCCAGATGGTCGAGCAACGGCTGGTTGCTCGGCAGGGTTCCGGAGGTGCCGAAGTCCTCCAGCGTTTCCACGATGCCGATGCCGAAAAGCTCCGCCCACAGACGATTGGCCAGCACCCGGGCGGTCAGCGGGTTCGAGTCTCCGGTCATCCAGCGGGCAAGGTCGATGCGGTCGAGGCGACCCTCCTTCTTTGGCGGCCTGACGATTTCCGGAATGCCCGCCTGCACGGACTTTTCCTTGGTCATGCGGTTTCCCCGAATGAAGACCCGGGTATCACGGCGGGCCTTGTCCTCACGCTCGACGATCGCGGGAATCATCGTGCCGGGGATGGCATTGTAGCTTTTCTGGAGGCCGCCGAGTTCCGCCCATCGCGCGGCTCGCTCGGGTGAGTTGATGAACCCATTCAAAGCGGCATCTGCGGTTGTGGAGATCCGGAAATTCCTCAACACACAGCTCTGGTTCTCGCCATTGCAGACCGCGCCGTGGCGGATGCGAATCTCGAGCTTCGCATCGAGCGCCGGGGTGGTCGGGGTTTCCGGCACGAAGCAGGCCTGACGGGGACCGCGCAGCACTGGAAAGTCGCCGAAGCCGCTGCCTCCACCCCGGATCGAATCGTTCGGATCGAAGGGCCCCGCCAGGAAATCCGCGATGACCTCCTTGAATTTCACAGGCTGACGAGTGCCGTCGGCCATCACCAGATCGGCATCGAGCCCGGCAATGACCGCCCCGAGTTCCGACCATTTCGCCGGGTCCT
>JAIXVN010000197.1 GCA_027483005.1 Verrucomicrobiaceae bacterium | reverse complement strand
GCTTCAAGGAGTCCAGATGCTGGAGTGCCGGATGACCCCCTCCACCATCGGAGTAGATCACCACCGCCGCTGCGCCTTTGAAAACCGACTCGTCCGCGGGCCAGCCGTTCTCGGCGACCACCGCCTGGACCGGGAGGCCGCTCTTGTTCAGATGATCGGAAAGCAGCAGGCTGCCGGCCCGGTGTTCATGCTGGCCCGGAGGGTGGCTTGGGCGACCGGCGACGAAGACGACCTTCTTTCCCGTCGCCTCAACGGCATCGGACTCAGCCGCCAAACAGGCACTCAGGGAACAGACGAGGGAAAGGAAGGATCGGAAGGGTTTCATGCAGCTTTTCGGAAGCTCCGCTACCCTACGTCCAACGGTGCTCCGGACAATCGCGTTTTTCTTCAGGTCGATCCCGTCCGAGATCCCGCGTGGAAATGGTCGGCGATTGACACTAGCTTTCAATCCTTGAGCGTTGCACGCATCCTCCTTCCGCTGTTGCTGCTGGCCCCTCTGTCCCGGGGCGTCGGCTTCCGGATTTCCACCTGCAACGTCGGCACCCACCTGGTGATCCCACCCGATGGCGGACCGACGAACTTCGACTACGGGATCGGCAATCCCGGCGCGCCCGACCAGGACGGACTCCCCGACCTCACCGACTACGACGACGACAACGACCTGCAAACCGATGCCGACGAGCGGCTTTTCGGCACCAGTCCACTCGACGCCTCCTCGATCTACCGCCCTTCCTTCGTTGGCATGTCTCCTGGCCAGTCCGCCTTCTCATTTCAGACTCCAACAGGCCGCAGATGCACGGTGCAGCGCAGCACCAATCGTTCCCAATCGAACGATATCCTCGTCCAGAGCGGCAACGGGATCGCCGGTCTCAGTTCCCGTCAGCTTGAAGCTCTCGAAGGCCTTCTACCGCGCGGTCGTGGCCTACGGGTGATCCTTGAAAAAGGGCCAGCCTGTTAGATCGGGCGCGCCCAGAGTCTCCTGTTCGAAGTCGCCCCGATCTCCCCTCGAGGCAATCCTCCCGAGCTCACCACGCACATCTGTTAGAAGCTCCGACTCCAGAAGTCTCGGCAGCAGCTTCTGATCATACGGCGTCAGCGGAACCTTTCCGGTGGCGGCCCTCCACCTCATCCGGAAGGCGGAAACCGGCTTCGTACTGGCCTCGCGCAGCTTTTCCAGAATCTGCCAGCCCGCCGGATCGGTGTCGCCGAAATGATGATGCGGCAGGCTCTCCGGCAGCTTCCGAAGAAACTCGCGGAAGGCGGGCGTGGGAAACGAGGTCGTGGCGATCAAGGTGCTTCCATCCTCATTCGCCGCCGCGAACTGCCGGAAGGTGGTCTTGCGGTTCTCGATGCTCAGCAGTCGTCCGGCACGCGTCGTGAGATGCGAGCAGCGCGCGAGATCGGCGGCCGACAGGATCGGATGTTTCAGCCCCTCGAAGTCATGACTCGACCCATCCGGAAAATGCAGGCACACCGGACCACTCAGCTCGACGAATGAATCCCCAGCCACGAGCCCGAGCGACTTCAGCGAAACTGGAGCACCATGGAGAAGTGAAAGACCCGACTCGAAGGTCCGGGCATGACGTTCAAGGCCCTTCGAATCCAGTCCCACCTCCACACTCGCCGCGCGGATCGGGGTGCCCGTCTCCCAGTCGCGGCCGCTCAGATTCCACAAGACCTCCAGCAGATGGCGCAGGGCCTCAGGCTCAGACCAGTGAAAGGGTCGCCACGAACGACCGCTCCGGAAACGATCCTCCAATTCCTGACAAAGCGCCGACCATTCCCCGGGAAAGCGCGCATGAGTTCGCGCCGAAATTTCCCCGACCACCTCAAGTGCTTCACGCTGACGTTCCGCCGCACCTTTGATCCCTAACAGATCGCTGAGCCAGCTCTCCTGATCCAGCGGCACCGACACGCCCTCGATCAGATAACGGCGATAGCGGTGACGTTTCAGGACCAGTCGCCCCTCTTTCTCAAAGCTCTCCGCCTCACGCGCGGCGGTCGCCTGATCCTCGGCTGTTAGAACGCCGCAGTCCTCCAGCAGTTTGACCCAGCTTCGTGAAAAGGCACGACTGCTCCCCGCGATCCGCCGGCCTCTGGCTGCCTGCCATTGGCGCTGCAGTTCGAGGAGCCAGCCCGGATGCTTCATGACAGCGCCTCGACGAGCTTGTCGCGATCAACCTTCACCACCCAGTTCTCGATGTTGGTGATCTGCCCGGACTTGTCGTCGTAGCTGCGGTCCACGCGACACTGCACCACGGTTTCGGCATGCTGGATCATCGTCGGCAAACGGTCCTCGGGGAAGGCCATGATCAGCTGCAGGCCGAAGTTTCGCGCCAGCGCGAGACAGGAGTCGATGCGGTCGCCGGAGAGCTTCGAAAAGGCCTCGTCCATGATGACGATGCCGAGGTTCTTCCGCAGATCTTTCGGGCCGAGGTCATAGACCCGCTGGAAGGCCGCCAGCATGGCCACGAAGAACGGTGCCTGGTTCTCGCCGCCGCTCTGCTTCTTGGCGTTCTTGTTGAGGGAAATCGCGGCACCCTCGCCCTTGCCGGTGGGGGTCGCCTGGATGTCCCAGTGGTGGTAGTAGCGGTAGTCGAGCGCCCGCTGATGGCGCGGATCCTCGGCGTTCTCGATCGCCATCATCAGCGCGGCCTTGGCCTTCTCGATCTCCTCCTTCGCGCCTGCGGCGAAAAGTTCCAGACCGGGATTCAGGCCCTTGTCGACCAGCGTCCAGATCGCGCTGTGGCTGCGGTCCGCCTTCATGGAAAGCTGGTAGCGCCAGCCACCGATGTCGTGGTCCATCGCGCGGTTCAGCTCGCGTTTGGTGCGCTCCGCTTCGTCGAGCTTTTCCTTCAGCACATCCAGCACTTGGTGCTGGAGGCGGTCCTCCCATTCCTTGCGCGCGTCCTCGGCGGCGATGGTGTATTTCTCCAGCTCGTGGGTCTCCAACTCAGTACGACGCGCGTCGTACCTCGCATTGTCCTCGTCCTCGGGATCAAAGGCCTCGGCAGTCTCGGGATGGGTCTCGGCCAGTGCCCGACGTTCCAGATCACGCTCGCGCCGCGCCTTGTCGGCCTCATACTGGCGGATGCGCGCCATTTCGGCCGCCGCTTCCAGCCGCTGCTGCCACTTCGGAAACTGCTCCCGCGCGGCGGAAATCAGCTGCTCGATCTCGGCATCGCGCACGTCCACCAGCGACTCGCGGGTGAGCTGCCGCTGGATCAGCGCGCTGCGCTCTTCCTCCTCCAGGCCGAGGATGCCGTCCGAGAGTTCGCGCTCCTGCTGGGTGAATTTCTCCATGCTGTTCGCCAATCGGCCGATGCGCTCGATGACACCTTGGAAAGTTTTCTCCAGCACCCGCAGTTTCTCGACCGTCTCCTCGCGCTCGGGAGTCGCCAGCAGACGGATCGTTTCGTCGAGCTGGGCGAGTTCCTTGCGCAGTCGCGGCAGGTCTCGCAGCCGCGAGCTGCCGGCCGGCGGATCCGCCTTGTCGAGGGTCCACTGCTCGCCCCGATGCAGGAAGGTCCGCCAGTCCTCGCGCTTGCGTTGCAGGCCGCCGAGTTCGTCGGCGACCTCCGTGAGTTCCTCCTGTCGCAGGGTCCGCAGACGTCGCAGGCCTTCCTCGCCGATCGTGAATTCCTTCGACGCCTGGAAATGCTGCCGATGCGGCGGGTCCTTCAACCACCCATCTTTCGAAAACGCACGCGGGTGAGCATCGAGTTGCGAGGCCTTTTCCACTGCGACGAGATCGCCGTAAAGGTGATGCAGGTAAGCCCGCGCAAGCACGTGCTTGGTTTCGAAAAACGAGGCGATCGTTCCCGCCTTC
>JAIXVN010000408.1 GCA_027483005.1 Verrucomicrobiaceae bacterium | reverse complement strand
CTCATCCGGCATGGCATCAGGCCGGAAGGTTTCGGCGCTGCCGAGATGCTCGTGGTGGAGCCTTGATGACATAGTCTGCCATTTTCTTACTGAAACGTGCTCGTCAACGACTTTCGAGGCACCGAAGCGCTTGGGATTCCCATCGTGACACCCCGTCAATTGCTGACGATATTGGAGCAGCCATCAGCACTCTGAGCATTTCGATCCCCGAATCCATCCGCCAGCGCGTCGAGGGCCTGGCCCAGGCGAATGGGGTGGCTGCATTCAATTCCAAGATGCCGCAAGGTAGCAGTCTCTTCTTTTGCCCGCGCCGAAAGTCCGCTTTTGAGAAACGAGGCCGATCTGGATTTTGGAGCAAAACGCCGATGATCTGGCGGGTGAGGACTCTTTCCTCACCTTTCGAATTTCAGATTTCGAATTTCGTGCTTTCTCTCCCTCATGCAGATGCGCGAGGCCGCCGAACGCATCCTCTTTGCGGAGACGCTGGAGGAGAAGCTGCTGCTTGCCCCGGCGCTGGCTTCGGACGATGCACCCGGCAAGTCGATCCTGACTCCGCTTTCCCCAGGCAGGCCGGATGAACTGCGGATCTGCGCCAAAGGCGTGCGCGTCGAGTTTCCCGGAATCCGCCGGCTCGACGACGACCGCGAGCGCGGCACGATGCTGCATTTCCTGGCGAATCACGAACTGCTGGCCTCCGAGCTGATGGCGCTGGTGCTGCTGAAATTTCCCGACGCCCCGAAGGAATACCGCGCCGGTGTCTATGCCGCGATGCGCGAGGAGCAGATGCACACGCTGATGTATGTGCGCCGGATGAAGGAATGCGGCATCGCGTTCGGAGAGCTGCCATTGAACGACTACTTCTGGCGGCTCATCGCGCCGATGGAGACACCGATGGACTTCGTGACACGGCTGAACCTGACCTTCGAGCAGGCGAACCTGGATTTCTCGAAACACTACGCCGGACTCTTCCGCGAGGTGGGCGATACCTCCACGGCGGCGGTGTTGGAAAAAATCTATCAGGACGAGATCGGCCACGTCGGCCACGGCTTGAAATGGTTCCGTCGCTGGAAGGATCAGGGCTCGACCGATTGGCAGGCCTTTGGGAAATCGCTGACCTTCCCACTCGCTCCCGCGAAGGCGAAGGGGCTCGCGCCCTTCAATGCCGATGGCCGACGTCTCGCCGGACTCGACGAAGACTTCATCCACCATCTGGAAGTCTGCGAGCAGTCACGCGGTCGCACCCCCGTCGTTCACTGGTTCAATCCCGGGGCCGAGGACCAGGTGATGGCCACCGTGAGCGGAAAACCCTTTCAGCCAAACAAGATGGGCCTCGCCCTGGAAGAGGATCTCGAGCTGCTGATGCTCGCGGTGTGTCGTCGCGACGATGCCCTGCTGATGCGCCGCCCGCCTTCCAACGAACACCTCGCTTATCTGAAACGCGCTGGCTTCGATCTTCCGGAAATCACCACCCGTGAGGCCCTGCGCGACCGCAAGCTCGGTGGCCTGCGCCCCTGGGCCTGGTCGCCGGATGCCTCTGAGCAACTCAAGCCGCTCGCCTTCGACGTCTCACCCAATGTCCCCTGGCAATGGCGCGATCCCCTCCCCTCTCTCTGGTTTTCCAAGGAAATCGGCATCGAGTTGGAAAAGCGGCTCGGTCTCGAAGGGGAGAGCGGAACGGTCTGCCGAACTGTCGATCACGCGATGCAGGAAATCGCCCATCATCTCGAATCCGGCCAGGCCCTCGTCAAGGCCGTGCACGCCTGCGCCGGTCGCGGGCATCTGCGGGTGAACCACGAGAGCAAGGACGCCGATACCCGCTTGTGGCTCGAACGCACTCTCGCCTCGCATCATGCCGTCGTCGTCGAAGCCTGGCTCGATCGCGTCGTCGATTTCTCCGCGCTTTATGAAATGGACGCCGCCGGGAATGCGAACCTGATCGGCCTCACCGTCATGGAGAACGATGCCGCCGGCCGTTTCCTCGGAAATCGAGTCGGCCCGAAGTGGGGTTCACTGCTGGAGCCGGAGGTCGCTGCCTTTCTGTTCAAGCAGGGCATCCTCGATTTCGTCGAAAGCCGTGTGCCCGCTGCTCTAACAGATCTACTGCCCGGTTACATCGGGCCTCTCGGCCTCGACCTGATGGTCCACCGTCGCCCCGATGGCAGCCTCGCGCTCAAGCATGTCGTCGAGCTCAACGTCCGCCTGACCATGGGACGGATCGCGCTGGAGCTCTTGAAAAAATCCACTCCGCAGCGCAGCGGGCGCTTCCGGATTCACCGGGTGAACAAGGTTTCATCCGCCGAGCTTGATGAGTTCCGCTCGGGCAGTCTCGAAGGTGGCAAGGTCCTGCTCAACGACCCAGCATCCGCCCAGGCCTTCCTGGCGGTGTGGGAAGTCAGTGCCTGATCACTTCTCCACCACCGGAGCCGTTTGCTCCGCCGTGGCACTCCCACCCGGCAACTCCATCAGCCGGATCTTGCGGAAATGGATCTCAGAGCCTTCCGATTCGAGGCAGAGATAACCTTTCCGGACGCTGGCATCCCGCATGCCGTTCACGAACTTGCCGTTGATTGAAAGCTTGATCACTCCATCCACGCAAACGACGACATAAGTGTTCCACTCACCCTTCCCCTTGCAACGCATCTCACTCGACATGCTGCGTTCGCCGCGCGGGTGATCGGGCGTGGCAGTAAGGCCGTTGGCTCCGAATAGTTCGCCGGATACGAAGCCCGGATGACGGGGCTGGCCATCGGCTTCCGGGTTCAACTTCGGCCACTCGAGCTCCAGCATCTGCACCTCCATGCCTTTCGGCAAAGGGCCGGTGGAAGGTGGTTTCCCTTCGCTCCAGACAAAGACGCCTGAGTTTCCTCCAGCCTGCATGTGCCTCCATTCGACCTCGAGGATGAAGTTCTCATACTGCCGCTCCGAGCGCATCACGCCGACCGGCCTGCCACTGCACACCAGCAGTCCGTCCTTCACGCTCCAGGTCTGTGGACTGGTGTTCACATCCACCCAGCCGGAAAGGTCGCGGCCATTGAAGAGTTCACGAAAGACCGGAGTCTCCCCCGCCGCCCAGTTACCGGCAAACGCGCAGCCACAGACACCGAATCGCAAAAGTTGTCGAATCATCGTGCAAAAGGAATGCGGCCTTTAAACCTCAGGGAGACTGATTCTTTCAAGCGGGCCATTTATCGCGCCGAGCTGCCGAGCCTGGATTTCACACCCTGCATGGGGAGTTCGATGAAGCGCCAGCAGAGCCAGCCGAGCAGCCACGAGAGCAGGGCGAAGACGCCGATGCGGATGGCGAAGCCAAGGCCGTGATCGAACCACGGAGTCCACCACAGCCAGGGCAGGATCTTTCCGGCGAGCAGCGGCGCGAGGTTGTGGAAGAGATAGAGGCCGTAGGAAAGTCTCCCGAGGTGCTGGATGGCCGGGTGATCGAGGACCGCTCCACGCCAGCCACTGAAGCCCCGGCTGGCGGAGGCGATCAGGCCGCAGCAGGCGATGGAAAGGAAGGTCTGCTGGAAGATGTCGAGGCCACGAATCGAATGCCCCGCTTCGTTGAGCCCATAGAGAACCGCATACGCGAAGAAGCAGCGCCAGGCCGCGCGACGAAGCCCGGGGTGATCAAAGGCCAGACCGCGATGCACCGCGAGGGCCAGCAGACCTCCGAGGCCGAGATAATCGCAGGCATTGGTGGGCAGGAGGTCCGGCATCACGAGCCAGGTCTTCAGCATCGGTGAAAAGGACCGCGAGATCGGCGCGAGGGCCACGAAGGCGAGCATCGCGCCGGGGAGCCAGCGTTTCGGCAGCCACCAGATCACGAAGGGCCAGAGCACATAGAACTGATGTTGTGCCGCCAGCGACCAGAAGTGCGCGGTGAAGTCCGGCCACCCTGTTAGTGCCATGTGAAGGTTGGAGCCTTGAAACAGGTACCACGGCAGCGCCGACCGAACGTCCTGTGCGCCCATCAGCACGGCGAACAACACCGCCGCGTAATACGGCGCGAGGATCCGCAGGCCGCGACGGAGTTGGAACTGCTTCATCGCCGCGCCTTTCCACGGCTGGCCGCTGGACTCGCCACGATCGCGATCCCGCAGCAGCGCGCCGGTGATCAGATAGCCGGTGAGCACCAGGAAATAGAACAACCCGAGCTCGAAGGGAAATGGCCCGCGCAGCTCACGCGGCAGCCAATGCACACACGCCACCCCGAGCATCGCAAAGGCCCGGAGTCCATCGATCTGCGTCGCACGGCCTGCCATGTGGCGAAGAGAGGCAGGATCTCCGGCATCAGGCGAGCGTGGATTTTCAGAGGGTGAACCACGGATGAAGAGGATGGACACGGATGGATGAGAGTTTAAAAATCCTGAGTCATACCTCAGCGTCTTTGCACCTTTGCGTGATTCGAACCAATCGACCGCCCAGGTCATCCAATTGCAAATCCATGTACGTCAGAATCGAGAACCGGAAACAGGATTGGCCGATGTGGCGCAGGGTCGTGCCGAGTGTCCTGATTCTGGCGATTGCAGTCTTCAGCGGGTTCAAGCACTGGTGGTTCCTTGCGATCATGTGCGCCTGCAATTCGTTGATCTGGCTGAACCAGCCTCGGCTGAGTGGCACCCGTCGTATCTCCACCATCCTGCTGGATGTGGACCGGCTCGTGATCGACTACAAGAGCGGGAAGGAAATGGTCATCCTGATTGGCGAGATCGAGGCCGTGGTGAACCTCGCGAACAAGGTGGTCATCCGATTTTTCCGAAACGAGGAGGTACAGCACTTCGAGCTGGCGCGTGCGGACTTCGACGAGGATTCCTGGCAGCAGATCCGTTGGCTCAAGACCCGGACCGGCATTTGAACGGAGCGCTTGGTCCAGGTTCGGAACATAGGTAACGGGTCAGGTTCAATGTTCGATGTTCAACTCTCCCCCGCGCTTCTCCTCGACTCCCTGCGGTTTCCCGACATGCTTTCACCGCTCCTTATGAATCCGAGGTTTTTCATCGCTGCCCTGGCCGTCACCGCGTCTTCCCTGCTCGCCCAAACCGATCCCGCCCGTGGCCCGGTGGAGTCGCCGGACAAGACGACGCAGGTCGATCCGTCACAGGCCGCCGAGGGGCAGGACCTGGATTGGTCACGGATGAAGGTGCATGACAAGGATCATCCGGACCTCGCCGAGACCGGCCATCAGATCAAGCCGGCCGGACTTTCGATCCGCGTGGGCGGTCGCATCATGAGCATGGCCCTGGCGCGCGGCGGGAAGTTCCTCGTGGTGAAATCGAACACGCATCTCAGTGTGGTGGATACCGAGACCTTCCATGCCATCGAGCAGGTCCCCTTTCCCAATGACGCGGATGGCAAGGCCGACCGGGGCTCGATGCATGGCATCGCCGTGTCACCGGACGGCACGCGGATCCTTTTCACCGGCAATCTCCGGCTGCTGCATCCCGCCACGCTCGACGAGGCAGGCCATCTGACTTTCGAGGCTCCGATCCTGCTCGGACCCAAGGCCAAGACCGCGAACCCGCTTGGTGTCGCCTTCACGCCGAACGGCAAGCGGGCGGTGGTCGCGCTTTCCGTGGCAAACGAGGTCGCCATCGTCGATCTCGCCACGCGCGAAGTCACGAATCGCATCCCGGTCGGCGTCTGCCCCTATGGCGTGGTGCTGAGCCGCGATGGCAAGACGGCCTTTGTCAGCAATTTCGGCGGTCATCGTGCGAAGGAAAACGACCGCACCGAAACCGTGGCCGGAACCGACATCGCGGTCGATGAGCGCAGCGTGGCCCTGCGTGGAACCGTTTCCGTGATCAATCTCAAGGCCGGTGAAGTCATCGCGACCATCACCACCGGCATCCATCCGGAGGAGATGATCCTTTCTCCAGACGGCAAGCAGGTGCTGGTGGTCGATGAAAGCGGTGATGCCGTTTCAGTCATCGACATCGCCACGCGGAAGATCGTGAGGCACCTCGGCGTGAAGCCCGAGCCGACGCTTCCCTACGGCAGCCTGGCCAACGGAGTCGCTGTGAACGACACCACGGTCTTCACGGTGAACGCGGGTAACAACGCGGTTGCCATGATCGACCCCGCAAAGCCGGAGAAGCCCTTCGCCTTTCTTTCCGCAGGCGGCTATCCTGGAGCCATCTGTGTGAAGGGCCAGGACGTCTTTGTCGGAAACATCTACGGCTATCAGGGAAATCTTCAGAAGATCACGCTTCCAGCCGATCCCGCGGAACTGACGAAACTGAGCGACGAGGCGCGCAAGGGCTTCCGTTTCTCGGAAATCGTCCGCTCGCAGATCAAGGCGATGACCGGAGCGGCCCCGAAGGCCATCCCTGAGCGGGTGGGCGAACCTTCGCCGATCAAGCACGTTGTTTACATCATCAAGGAGAACAAGAAGTACGATCCGGTGCTGGGAGACATCGGTCGCGGCAACTCGGATCCGAAGTTGTGTGAGTTTCCCCGCGCGACGACGCCGAACACGCACGCGCTGGTCGATGAGTTCGTGCTGCTGGACAACTACTACTGCAGCGGCGTGCTCTCCAGCGTGGGCCACCAGTGGACGGTCCAGGGCCTGACCACTCCCTATCGCGAGAAGGACTGGAACAACGCGCGCTCGCCCTATGATTTCGGCAATGATCCCCTCTCCTATGCCGGCTGCGGATTCATCTGGGACCACCTGCTGCGCAAGGGCATTTCATTCCGCAACTTCGGTGAGATGGGCAACCTCAAGAAGCCCGTGAAGCCGCTGTGGCAGGATTTCTACAATCCATGGTCCGAGAAAAAGCCGGGGCCGGAGTATGTTTACGAATACAAGCTCGAAAGCCTGAGGAAGTACAGCGATCTCCGCTATCCGGGCTGGGAGATGGCGATCCCCGACCAACTCCGTGCCGACGCCTTTCTGAAAGCCCTCGGCGAGTTCGAGAAAGCCGGCACCATGCCCGAGTTCACCATCCTCTATCTTCCCAACGACCACACCAACCATGCCCGCAAGGGCTGGCCGACTCCCCGCGCCTATGTTGCCGACAACGACCTCGCGCTCGGCCGGGTGATGGAGGGCCTGACCAAGAGCCCATTCTGGAGAGATATGGCAATCTTCTCGATCCAGGATGACCCGCAGACCGGAGCCGATCATGTCGATGGCCATCGCTCGTTCTGCCTGATCGCCAGCCCCTATGCCAAGCGAGGTGGTCAGGTGATCAGCCGCTTCTACAACCAGTCCTCGGTGCTGCACACCATCTGCCGCATCTTCGGCGTGCCGCCGATGAACCAGCTCGTCGCGCTGTCACCAGTCATGTCGGAGTGCTTCCAGGAGCAACCGGACTACACCCCCTTCACCTGCCGCACCTCTGATGTGGCCTTGAATGAAACCAACCCCGACCCCAAGGACGCGCCTAACAAGGCGCAGTCGATGCTGGCTCCGAAGACCTTTGATCTCGATTTCTCCGCCCCGGACCGCATCGACGACGAGGCCCTCGTCTTCAGCCGCTGGGTCTGGTCCACCACCCATGGCGACGAACCCTTTCCCGCCGCCTACTTCGGCCCACATGGCAAAGGACTGAAGGCGCTCGGACTGAAGCTGGATCCGAATGGGGTTGAGGAAGAAGAGGAGGATTGAACATCGAACATCGAACATTGAACGTCCAACATTGAAGGAAGAGGTTAAAGTCGCAGAACTTCTTCTAACTCTTCACTTCGATGTTCAATGTTGGACGTTCGATGTTCGATGTTCATCAGAATGTCTCATACCGGACAAGCTTCACGCCAATCTCCCGCCCCCCGCAGGTCTCGCCTTGGAGGCTGACGATGGCGTGGCGGCCGCGGATTTCGGCGATGAGTTGCTTCGGAGTGTCGTGGTCCTGCCACTTGCCGTCTTCGAGGTCCGCCGTGATCTGGAAGCCGTCGGCAAGGGAGGAAACCGAGAAGCGATAGGGAAGCACGGCGACGTTCAGGAAGGGATCGCAGACATCGTGGAAGAGCCGCCGGTGGCCACGAAGGAAGGGCGCGGCGGGCACGACGTCCTGCCAGCTCACCTGGGGATCCTCGATGCAGGGCACGCGGGCGAGGGCGATCGCGAGCAGGGACAAGACTCCGCTGGAGTGGCCTTCGAAGGGCGTGGCATAGAGAACTCCTTCTGTTAGATGAAGGCTCAGCCGCTCATTGTGGGCAGCGGATTCGAGTCGGAAGCGGCCGCTTTCATCGAAGTCGAGCTGGATCACCTCGGTGCTGTCGCCGTTCTGGTAGTGATAAAGTCCGGGCAGCCAGCCGGTGAAACAGGCATGCAGCGCAGCCGAAGGAATGGCAGGGCGAAGGGTGGCCCCGGCCTTCGGGACACCGGACAGATGATAGATCGGCAGGCTTTCGGGGGAAGTACGCTCGACGTAGTGCTTGAGCACGAAGGGCAGCGTGGGTGCTCCGACATGGGGTCCCGCCTGGGCATGGACATGAAGATGGGGAACCGGCGACCGCCCCGAGTTTCCGCAGGATCCGAGGACCGTGCCCGCCTTCACGTGCTGGCCCGGAGCGAGGAGGATCGAGTCTTGGAGGAAATGGGAGAGCATCACATGGAAGCCATGTGTGCTGCGCAGGATGACATGATTGCCCCAGTTGCTTTCCGGGTTGTTGTGTCCCGGAAGGTTGTCCGGCACGAGTCGCTCGACCGCCACCACCGTGCCATCGATCGGGGCATGGATCGGGGCAGCGAAGATCCTGAAACTCTGAAGCAGCCCGTCGCCCAGATCCCATGAACCAGAGCCGCCAGGGACCTCGAAGTCGAGGGCATGACGCCAGGGTCCCTGATGCGTGAGGGATCCATCGAAGCCCTGGGTGATGACCGTTTCACCGGCACAGGGCAGGAACAGGGCGGGCTTGTGGAAATCCGGAAAGCGCAGGCGGTTGATCTGCACCAGTCGTGCGACCCCCTCGGGCTGGAGGGTGGTCCAGGGCGAGGTCAGCAGGCTGCCGGGATTCGGCACCAGGCGCAGGGCGGCCATCGTGGTGAGCACGACGAGATTGTAGGGCAGGGCACCCGGAGCAAGGGCGAGCCGGGAAAGCATCACGCTCAGGGCCACCGCCACCAGTGCCGTCACCACCGAGGCCGCGACCGCGAGCAGCAGGCTGGCGCGGTTCGGCACATGATATCCCGCACCGAGCGCCACACCGGTGAGGAGGAAGTTGTAGCCGCACCAGGAGATTCCATTCACATCGGTCGGCAGGCCCAGCAGGTGCAGCGTCATGGCCCCGACCGCATAGCCGATCGTGGCCATCATTCCACCGAGTGGAGAACCCAGCACAAAGGCAACATAGATCATCACTCCTACGAGGTCGGACGACTGGAACACCATCGCCGAGAAGGCATGGAAGAACGCTCTGAGGAACTCCGGCATCCATCGTAGATCGACCTGGGTCCACATCGGTTCGGGAAGACTCCAACCGGTGCCCATCGCGGCCAGGCCGACGTAGTGCAGCAGGCCGGTCACGATCACCGAAGGCAGGCTCTGCACGGAAAGGCCGACCCTGGAGCCGATCCATCCCTGAAGCCCGAAGGTCAGCATCATCGACCCCACCGAGGCGGCGGCCAGAACCAGCACGGTGCCGCTGTGGGGCCAGCCGGAGTTCGACGCCATCAGCATCAGCGCGCTGCACGAGAGCAGTGGATTGAACAACAGGAAGCCGCTGCGGATCATCGAACGATCAATGCCGAGAAGCCACGCGGTCAACGCGGCAAGCAGCACCCCCAGCAAACCGGCGAGGCCCACCTGCGGCACCAGCAGGCTCAACGCGAGCAGCGCCCAGCCGAAGCGCACATCGGTGGAATAAAACACCACCGCATACGCCCTCGGGATCGCCGCCAGGATCGACTTCGCCAGCGAGCTTTCATCGGAGACCCGGTGGGCGCTCTGGGGAAAGGGAATCATTTGGGAGAAAGCACGAAATTCCAAATCCTAAATCCGCAACGAAGACCCAGCCCGACTGTTCTTGTTGAAACGCTCTTCATTCTTCTCATCCGTGTCCATCCGTGGTTGGATTTCTTTTCCTGCCAGCTCTTCGTTTCGAATTCAGAATTTCGTGCTTAGCATTTTCTCCATCAGGTGCTCTGGAATCTCCTCCGGCCCCTGCACGTCCTCCAACACTTCGCGACGGCGGATGAGATGCACGCCGCAATCAGGGTCGATCATCACGACCGCCGGACGATAGGTGATGAACTGCATCGACTGGGTGAGATTGTAGGCGCCCACCGGATGGAGGACGACGGGATCACCGGCCTTCAAATCAGGAAGAGAGGCCTCCTCGCGGATGACATCGATGTTCATGCAGAGGCAGCCGTAAACCGTCGTCGGCTGCGCGGCGGAGGCCGGGGTCGAGCCCGGATGGATCGTGGGCTGATACCAGGCGCTGGTGTAGAGGATGTTGATCCCGGCATCGAGCACCACTGCATTGCGTTGCGTGCCAACGGCGGCAGGCAACGCACCCTTGCCATAAGCCCCGAGGACGTTGCCCGGCGTCACCGCACCCTTGCCATAGGCGGCGAGCGAGGAAGCCGTCGGGTCCATCGAGCGTTGCTTCACCGCGACGACGCTGGAGATGAGATAGCCGGCCTCATCGACCATCGCACGACCGGTTTCGAGGAACAGCTTCGGCAGCTTGTGGCCACTCGGCCAGCGGCGCTTGATCGTGCCGCAGATGGCCTCGGCATAGGCATCGAAGGAGGGCGTGGCCTGCTCGGGAGGCAGATACTGGCCGTGAAGCCGGGCACGGGAGGCAAAGCCGCCGCCGAGATTGAGGTACTCGATCACCCCGGCTCCTGATTCCTCGGAGGAAACCGCCAGCTCGATGACCTTCTCGGTGGCGATCACATAGGCGTTCGCATCCAGCAGGAAAGTTCCCGCATGGCAGTGGATGCCGCGGACCTTCAGGCGTGTGTGGTCGCGCATCCAGCGGATCACCCGCAGGGCCTCGCCGTCTTCGACGCTGAAGCCGAATTTCGACCACACCGCATGCGTGCCGGTATCGACATGGATGCGCACGCCCACCGGCAGATCGGCCTTTCTTTCGTCCGCGATCCTGGCCAGGGCCAGCATTTCATCGCGGTTGTCGATCTGGATCATCGCGCCCTCCTCCACGGCGCGGCGCAGCGATTTCGGATCCTTCCACGGACCATTGAAGATGATCCTGTCTCCCGGCATGCCGTTGCTACGGGCTTTCTCGTACTCGAAGCCCGAGACCACCTCGGCGATCGAGCCTTCCTGGTGGAAAAGCCGGCAGATCGCGTTGAGATAGTTCGTCTTGTAGGACCAGGCGAACTGGACCTCCGGATAGACCGACTCGAAGGCCTCGCGGGCCTCACGGATCTTGTCGCGCAGGTTGCTTTCCGAAAACACGAACAGCGGGCTGCCATGCTGGCGGATCAGGTCGGCGACGGGTACACCGTCGATCGAATCCATCACCGGCACCCGACCGAGCCGTTGCGGATTGGCGCTGCCCTGGGATACCCGGCGGATGCTGGGCGGAGTGTAAGGTTCCTTGTTCATGACACGAGTGATGTGTGGATTGAGGATTCCATCGAGCCTCCGAGCACGGCGGACAATTCGCCCATGTCTCCGGTGACCTCGATCTGATGACGCATGAAAAACTTCCCGGGAGGCAGGTCCGGCAGTGACTGACTCTTGCCGGTGATCATCCACTCCACCCAGGCGGCGGGATAGTTCGCGCCGAGCTGGGCGGGAAATCCAACCCAGGCGGGGAAACGCGGGTTGATCTCAATCAGGCGGTAGTCGTCATCGCGGCGGTCACGGATGAACTCGAGTTCAAAGGGTCCATGCCACTTCGTTTCCGCCATCACGCGCCGGGTGATCTCATCGAGCCTGGGATCGCGCACGATCACCGAGCCGTTGCCCTTGCCCTTGTCGCTAAGGATCATTTTTCTAACAGCACAGTGCCCGAGGCAGCCACCCTGGCCATCGCCGAGGCCGAGGACGTTGAACTCATTTCCCTGCACCGGCTCCTGCACGATGAGAGGCGGTCCCCAGTCGGCCAGGATCGACGAGCCCACCGCCGCCAGGGCGGCGGGTGTGGAGACCCGAGTGGCGTCATAGAACTGGCCTTTCACGAAGACCGGGAAGCCAAGCTCCTCTGCCTGTTCGAGCGCCTCGGAAACGTCGCGGGCCACCGCGGTGGCGGGCACTCGAAGGCCGCAGGATTCCGCCAATGCCGGCAGCTTTGACTTGCTGCACCGGAGCAGCGTTTTCTCATCGGGCAGCCTCGCCCGGATGCCGAGCGACTCGAGCTTTCCGACGGCACCAACCAGCAGCGCGATCTCGGCGTCGAGGGTCGGGATCAGCAGATCGAAGGAATCGGCGGCATGGATTTCCGCCAGCCTGGAAAGCCAGGCTGTGAGACCAGCGGTCGGATAAGGCATCGTGTGGCACACGTCAGGTCCATCCTCGGCGTAGATGCCACTCTCATAGGCATCATAAACGAGCCCGACGATGAAGGCCTCCGGCCAGCGGCGGCGGATGGCGGCGACGATCGAGGAGCCCGGCTGCGGGTTTTCGCCCCGATGCATGCCGGTGATGGCGATCCGGATGCGATTCACAGCCATGAAAGTTGTTGGAGATCCCAGAGAAAGGCATCCACATCACAGCGTGCAGCGATCGGGTCAACCTCCCAGCGCAGGGTGATGCGATCGACCAGATCGTCCACCGAGGCTCCCTGTTGCAAGCCGCGCAGGCAGGCGAGTCCGGTGGTGCTGAGCTGATAACTTTCGCCGGTGTTCGGATCGAAGGCGAAGCCCCGGTCGTTCAGCATCAGGTCGGCCAGCCTTGAAGGTGGCTCGGAGGATGAAAGCGGATTCATGACGTCGCGGGAGGAAGGTCATTTCGTGGCCATCTCCAACCCCTGGCGGAGATTGGCGTATTCGGGATTCAGGCTCATCAGGCGGCGGAAACCATCGATCGCCTCTCGTTTCTGGCCGATGTAGAGCGAGCACCAGGCCGCTCCACTGATGGCATCCTGATCCTCCGGATACATCAACAGCACCCGCTGGTAGGCAGTGCCGGCGCGGCGATGGTCCTTCGCCTGAAAGCAGCCCCAGGCATAGGCCATGAGGGCGCGGTAGTTGGTCGATTCGATCTTCAGCACCGCATCCGCCGCAGCGGTGGCATTCGCCACATCGCCCTTGGCCTGATAGACATTCAACAGTCCCAGACGAGGGTTCAGCGAGTTGGTCTGGAGCTTCGCCGCCGTGCCGTAATACCGGCCAGCGTCGTCATACTTCTTTTCACTGTAGTTCAGCCATCCGGCCCGGAGATTGGCGAGGTAAGGGTCGCCGCCGTTCTTGGCATAAACCATCAGTTTCTCCATCGCGAGGGCTGTGTCGCCGTTGGTTTCGGCCGTGACCGATTCCTGCCAGAGGAGGCCGATCGCCTCTTCGCGGGACTTCTGGCCGGCCTCTGGAGCGGCGACGGCGATGGCAATGACGGGAAGCAGAAGCAGGAGGGTTCGTTTCATGGCGGCTTGGACTTTGTGCATCCAAGCTCCACCCCACCTGTAAAGCCAGTATGTTCACACCGGCCCGAAATTGTAAAAAGCCGGTAAAGCGCTCTCCTTCGGCAGTGGTCATGGCGAAGGAGTTACCACGATCCGATAAAAGCGGCGTGGACCGTCGAGGGCCGGATTGAAGCTGAGCGCAGGAGGGTTGGTCATGGTTCCTGTGCCTGGTTGGGGCGCTCCGATCGCGGACCAAGGCACATCGAAGGATGGCCGGGACTCAAGCTGATAGAGATGACCGGCAAAGCCGGGAACCCTAAGGCTGAATTGTCCGCTGACGAGCTGCGTGGACAGGACCCGGATCAAGGAACGATCGAGGAGGGTGCCGGAGTTCAGGAGCTCCGGTGGCAGGGTGCCGGACCAGTTGATGGTGTCGATCACCCCGCTGTTGGTGAAGGTGCCGGTGACGTTGAGGATCGCGTCGCCGGTCAAGCGCAGCACGCCGTGATTCGTGGCATTTCCGTTGATCTGGATCGATCCGCCGTTGATGACGAGGGTGCCGTCATTGAGCAGGCTCTGGAACGATGTCGTCTGATTGGCGAGGGTCCGGGTTTCATTCTGGACCACCGTGAGGACATTGAGGATCACCAGGGTGTCGGAAGCGCTGCCCGTGTAACTTGGATCGGTGACCACGGCGGACACCGCGTAGCTGCCTGGGCTGGTGGGAACGGTTGAAGCCCCGTTGTAGGTCACTGCCACGGATAGGCCGGGCGGAGTGGTGATGACGAACACCGGCTTGGCGCTTCCATCGTAGTTGGCGGCGAGATCGCCGAGACTGACGAGGGCGCTGGCCGGATTCACCATGAGCGTCTGTGGAACACTGGACGCTGCGAGGTAGTTGGTGTTGCCGGATTGGGAGGCGGTGATCGTCGTCGAGCCCGCACCGACGATGGTCACCGTACTTCCGGAAACGGTCGCGACCGCCGTGTTCGAACTCGAATAGCTGACGGAAAGACCGGAGCTTGAGGTCCCAGTGAGGCTGAACGCCGCATTGCCGAAGGTCTTTGCCGCCAGGGTTCCGAAACTGAGGGTCTGCGCGGCCTTCCCGACCGTGAGGGTCTGCGGAACACCCGTCGCGGCGAGGTAACTTGCATTGCCCGACTGCGAGGCGGTGATCGTCGTCGAGCCCGCACCTACGATGGTCACCGTACTTCCAGAAACCGTGGCAACCGAGGTGTTGGAACTCGAATAGCCAACGGGGAGTCCGGAGCTGGCCGTGGCGGTCAGGATGAAAGCCGCATCACCAAACGTTTTCCCGGCGAGGGCCTCAAAGCTGATGGTCTGGGGGCCCTTTGCCACCAGGATGGTCCCGGTGGTGGCAAGCGCGGTGGTGTCCCAGACCAGTCCTGTGGTCAGAACCGGGAGACTGATGGTTGAAAAGGAACCCGTGCGGGTGGTCGCGCTGAACAACTGGAACGAATCCCCCGCCACCAGATCGGTGGATCCGGTTTTCGTCACCTCAAGGGTGCCGCCATAGGTCACGGTGGTCAGTCCGCTGATCCGGTCGGTGGTGAGGGTGCCGCCGGTCTTGCCGATCTCCATCCTTGCTGTTCCGGAAAGCGAAAGCGTGTTGTTGAGGCTCAGGGTGCCCAGTCCGAGGCTTCCCGGGGCGATGACTCCGCCGCTGGACACGGTGGTCGGGCCATTGATCGTACCGCTTCCGCCCAGGGTGGCGCCTGACGAGACCGTCACCGTGCTGCCCGCCGCGAGTGATCCGTTCACGAGAAGGGTTCCGGCGCTGACCGTCGTGGGCCGCGCGTAGGTATTGGCACCGGAAAGCCTCATCGTTCCGGCTCCATCCTTGAACAGCACGGCCCCGACCGCATCGCCGGCGGCAGCGCCTTTCAGGACGGAGGAGATGTCGAGATCAATGCCCGAGGCCGTGGTCCCGGCGGCCACGTTGAAGGTCGTGCTGCCCTGGCGCAGGGGCGAAAGCTGGACGCCGCTGATGACCGAGGTGGTGCCGGAGGCGAAGGTGTTGAGGGCCGAACCTCCACCGAAGAAGTCGATGTTGCCGCCACTGAGTCCGCTGATGGTGCCGCCGGTCATGTTGATGACGGCGCTGCCGAGCGTCTGGTTGGAGGTGGTGTTCACGTTGAGCGTGCCGCCTGTTAGATTGATCACGGTCAGCGCTGCGGATCCCCCGCTGTAGCCGGTGGCGTCACCGGTGCTGAGACGAAGGGTTCCTCCGGAGTTGACGGTGGCGGTGCCGCGGATGGTGCCGGTGCCGCCGCCATTGCCTGCTAGATTGAGGACGCCGCCATTGATCGTGATGAGCCCGGTGCAGGTGTTCTTGGCGGAGAGCGCGGCCGTGCCGGTGCCGCTTTTCACCAGACCGCCCGTGCCGGAGATCACGCCCGAGACCGCATGATTTCCTGCTCCATCCAGGGTGAGATCGAATCCGCCGTTCGCGGTGGTTCCGCTGATGGTCAGGGTGCCTGCGTCGCTGGTGTAGGACTGCGGGGCGAGCAATGTCGTGGGCACTCCCCAGGTGTTGTTTCCCGCCTGGTGGGCGATGCCCCATTGAAGCGTGACCGCCGTGCCTGAAAGCGAGAAGCCGCCGTTGCTGAACACAATCCGGCCCACGGAGGTCAGGAGGTTGTTGACCGAAGTCGGACGGGTGGTTCCGGCAAAGGTCAGCACCTGGTTGTTGGCGGGTGCCACCCCATTCCAGTTCAGGGCGCTGCTCCAGTTGGTGTCCGCTCCGCCACCATTCCACTGGCTGTTTCCTGCGGAAATGATGCTGATCGACCCGGTGGTCGCGATCGCGCTGGTGTCCCACGCGAGACCAACCGGCAGATTGGGCAGGGCGATGCTGGTGAATGATCCGCTGTAACTCGGGGCGCTGAAGAGCTGGAAGGAGTCGCCCTGAGCGAGGGGAGTGGCCCCTTGGATGGCAATCGAAAGTGTTCCCGCAAACGCGAGGGCATTGGTGCTGACCAGACGACTGCTGCTCGGCGTTGCTCCCTTGTTGACCGTCATCTGCAAGGCTCCGCCGAGGGTCGCCGTGGTGGCGGTGAGGGTGTTGGCGCCATCGAACGAAATCGTTCCGCCTGCCGAACCGGTGACCGAGGCCACCGTCTGGCTGTAGCCGTTCAGCGACAGCCTTGCGCCCGATGACACCGGAACGGCGGCCGCGGTTCCAAGGCAGTTGGTGGCTCCGCAGATTACGGTTCCTTCCAGCGCCCTGACGGCGGTATTGCTGGTGGTTGCCGCGCCTTTCAAGAGGACGGAACCGGGTCCACGCTTGTAAAAGCCAAGGCTTCCGATGTTCAGCGATCCGTTGATCGTGAGGTCACCGGTCAGCGTGCTTGCACCGGGATCGATGTCCATCGACATGCCGTAGCCCGAACTGACGATCTGGACGTTGGCATCGATGACGGAACCCGAGGCGTTGGCGGTGCACCAGAGCCCGTTGCCGTTGACATCAAAGGTGCCGATCTTTGCCAGTCCGCTGCCGTATTGACGGATCGTCGTCGGCGCGGCCTGGAGGATGATCTGGCCGCTGGCATTGTAGGTCCTTCCACCCGCGAGGTAGAAACCCGTGGTCGCCGCCACACCGTCGCCGTTGATCACCAGGTTGGTGTTCGCGTATCCACCACCGGTGTTGTAGCCGATCCTAAGGGTCGCCCCGGAACTCACGCTGTAGGGACAGTCGCCGGATTTGTTGGAGACCTCCAGGGTGCCTCCTGTCACCTGCACGGTTCCGGTAATCGTGCTTGCTCCGGAAAGCGTGAGCGCTCCCGTTCCATTCTTGAACATCCCCTGGGTTCCGGCGAGCACCGCACTGATCGTGGTGGGAACATTGGTCGAGATCGCGGGCGTTCCGCTGCTCGTGGCGAGGGTCAGGGATCCGCTGGTATTCTGGCTGACCGTCCAAGTGTTCTTCGTGGCATCGAGGTCATCAAACACCATCGCGCCGACGGTTCTCGCACCGTTGAGGGTGACGGCGGCATTGGCCGTGAAGCTCAGGGTGCTGAAATCGGCCACCGCATCCGTGCCACTGGCGATCGAGTTGCCGCTCCAGTTTCCGGTCGTGGTCCAGGGTCCGCCGGCGGCATTGGTCCACACACCGGATCCAGGCGGAGTGCTGATCGTCAGGTCCGCGGCGGAGCTGGTCACGGCATTGGCCACGACCGAGTAGCTGCCGGCATTCGCGGCGGCGACGGACGGGATCGTGTAGGTGGAGGACGTGGCACCGGGAATGTCGCTGCCGTTGAACTTCCATTGATAGCCTGTCGGCACCGGGCCGATGACCGAGGCCGAGAAGGTGACCGGCATGCCTTTCACCACGGCCGTGGATTGCGGACTGATGGAGACACTGGCCGGCCCGACGACGGCCGCGCCGGTGAGGCTGAAGCCATCGAAGCTGGCGCGATGGAGGTTGGGGTTGAAGGACTGCACTGCGTGGATGAAGACACCGGCGTGGATCGTGGCACCGAAGTTCGCGATCGTGATGCTGTTGACCGCATTCCAGGTTACGCCGTCCGCCGACACATAACTGGTGAACAGGTTTCCCACCCGCTGGATCTTGTACCATTTGTTGCTGCCGCCGAGATTCGAGGACCAGCGGTTGGCATCGCCGTTGCCGTTGGTCATCGAATCATCCTGGAAATAGGTGCCGCCGTCCACTGAGCTGAAGAGCGCCACGAATCGGGTGCCGCTGCCGTTGCCGAGTGGCTCGCCGATGGTCGTGTTGGCATTGCTGCGGAGGATGATCCCTCCGCGCCAATCGCCTTCCGGTAAAATGCCGTCGGGCCCGGCAGTGTTCGGAGTGATGTCGGCGAGCCGGCCGATCAAGGTGCAATCGCCGGTGACCTGGCGGCTCATCAGGTTCATGCCGTCACCGATCATCGAGACCTTGTTGCCCTGCACGCTCGCTCCGGATGGATAGTTGTGCATTTCCAGGGGATTCCAGATCCAGTCGCCAAGGGAGGGGTTCGTGGTGGTGATGGAAATGGCAGGCGAGTCGATGGTGTTCGTGCCGTTGTAAACCACGCGGGCGCGGATCGGGTTGCTGGCCGACGTCCAGACCATCGAGGTCAGGTCGTAGGGAGCAGTGACATCCTGGCCCACATAGTAATCCGGTGCCTTGTTGGGCCTTGGGTAGTAGGAGTAGTTGTCGGTCAGGAGATACTGGACGCTGTTGATCGTGGCCCCGTTGGCGGTGACCGCGGCACTGACGCCGGTGCTGGAGTTGACCACCGACGCGTTGTTCGCCGGAGCTGTTAGAGCGACGCTCGGCTCGCTGCCGGCGGCCACCCGCGTGAAGGCGGAGGCGGGCACATCGGCGGCGTTGATTCCCGGACCTTCGTAGGAAAGGCCGATGCCGTCATTGTAAACGGTGGTGTTCACTCCGGGAGGATTGCCCCTGAAATATCTCAGCGAGAGCGTGTGGGGTCCGGCGGCCAGGGCGATGCCACCGCTCTTGAACTGGGTGGAGTCATGAAGGCCGTCGAAGTCGATGACCGTCGTTCCATCGATGACCAGCGCACTGCCATCCCCGGATCGCAGGGTGAACGCATACAGACCGCTGGTGGCGGCGTTGAAATAACCGGTGTAGGTGAACCCATAATTCGTGCGCCGCAGCCGCGGTGTCACATCCGGGAAGTTCACCGCACCCTGACGGGTGGCGGTCAGAGCGGTGAAATCCGGCAGCACGGTCCAGGTGCCGGAGGCGGCCTGGTAGTACTTGTAGTTCAATCCCGCGACCGCGCCGGAGACCGAAGTCGCCGGACTGAGGGTGGCGGTGGTCGGGGTGATGAGGACCGGCGTGCTGTTGTTATAAAAGATATCGGTGATGGTCAGTCGGACATAGGGCGTGGCGACGCCGGAGATGTTCAGGAGCTTCTGTCGGGTGTCAGGCTCGTTGTCAGTGAAGGTGATCGCCGCCGCACCGGTGTAGGCGGCGTTGTTGAAGACCTCGATCTTGTAGCTGAGTTGCGGCGAACTGGTCAGCGGCATCTGCCACTGCACGAGAAGCTGCGAGCCGCTGACGGTGGCGGTCGGGCTGTTGATCACGATCGGATCAAAGGTCGGCAGGGCGGGCTGGTCGGCCAGCGTGACGGTGTTCGGATTGTTGTATTGGGCCGAGAACGTCGGGCCGACATCGGACTGGGCGAAGCTGGTCGGATAGGTGGCGTCCGTGGTGGAGTAGGTCTTTCCGTTCGAGGTGAAACTGATCTGGTTGGCGCGCTGCCAGGCCCCGCTTTTGTGATAGTAGCCGCCGGCCCGGGCGACCTTGTAATCTCCGGTGTAGCCAACGAAGTTCTCCTGCCAGCCGGCCATGCCGTTCACCCCGGTGACGGCGAAGGGATACATGAAGGTGCCAAGATGATGCCAGAAACCAGTCGTCGGATCCTTCATCCACATGCCCTGATAGCCGACGTGCGGCGTGCCATCCGCCGGTTGCCAGTAGCGGACCACCTCACGGGTCCAGAGGTTCGAGCTGAACTGCGGCCAGTAGCCCTTGATCGCGCAACTGCTGCCCTCGCCGATCTGGGCGTAGCCGACCATGTTCGTTCCGGCAAAGGTCGGGATCTGCTGCGAGTATGGAGCGAAGCCACCACTCGCGGGCCAGCAGACATACTGAACCAGGGTGTTGGTGCCGCCGTTGTTCTGGTGGGTGTAGCCGCCGTAGAAATAACCGGTGCCACCGTCCGAGCTGCTCACATAATCCTGATGCATCGCATCGTAGATCCCACCCGGCACATTCGGCGAGCGGTAGTCCTGCATGATGCAGTCCGAATTGCTCGGAACATTGAAGTAGTTGTACTGGGCGAGCGCCAGCCCCGGGAAAAACCAGACGGCGGCAAGCTTCAACAAGGCGCGGATGGGTTTGAGAGCATTCATGATCTGAAACCATGGAACAGCCAGCCCACCGGCTCTTCCGGCGACTGATCAACATGGACAAACAAAACGAAATCGCCTGAAGGCTAGCGGATCTCTCTCAAATGACGACTGTTTTCCGTGACCCCGGCAATCAGCAAGCGGGTGGCGGAAAGGTTGTCTTCAGACACTTGCCGCAAGCTTTCAGGGAAGGCGGAGAAGCGGATCCAGTATCCGAAGCCGAAGGCCCGGACCAAGCGATGAGGCTGGGCCTGCTGCGCGAGGTTGCTGGCGACAGGAATGTCGCCGCTCCTCAGCCTTTGCAGCCGAAGAACTTTCGTTTCCGGATGAGGTCGGAGACGCCTTCGGGGACCATGTCCTGCCAGGCCTCGTCGCCGGCGGCGATCTTCTTGAGGACATCGCGGGAGAAGATCTTCAGATACTCGGGGTGGTAGTTGTCGAGCCCGACGAAGCTGCCGCGATCGGCGAGGTAGCAGTAGAGTTTGCGGAGTTCGGGAGAGACATCGAGGTTCTCGACGGTGGTGAGGTTCCCGGTGGCCGCGTCGCGCAGCGGATAGACGTAGAGCTTGAGGTCGTTCTTGAAGAGCCTGCCGAAGGACTCGAGGATGCCGCCGGGGAGTTGGGTGTAGTACTTTTCCTCGAAGAGTTCGGTGAGACTGGGGACGCCGAGGACGATGCCGATGCGCTCCTTGGTGCGCCAGGCGAGGTAGGCGGCGAGGCGGTAGTATTCGAAGTAGTCGGAGATCAGCACCGTCATGCCGCAGGCGGCGAGGAGGTCGGCGCGGGCGAGGAAGTCGCGGCGGTCGATGTCGTTTCCTCCGGCGAGGAGGTTGCGCATGGTGAGTTCGAAGAGCGGCAGGACCTCCTTGCCCTCGACGGCGGGGTCCGCCTTGAACTTTTCCAGCGCGCACTCGAGCATGTCGAAGTTGACGTGCGTGGGTGGGCGAAAGCTGCCGCGCTCGACAAGGACGGCCTTTTTGTAGAGTGCCTCGGAGGGTTGCAGGACCTCGTGGTTCGGGCCGAACATGGCGACTCCACTGAGGCCGAGCTGGACGAGCTTGAGGCTGATGAGGCGGTTGTCCACCGAGCGGAACTCGATGCCCTTGAACTCGATGACATCGATCTCGATGCGGCCGGTGGTGAGCTTGTCGAGGAGGCTTTCGAGGAGGGCTTCGGGGTCGTGATGAAAAAAGAAGGCACCGTACAGAAGGTTAACGCCGACCACGCCGAGGGCTTCCTGTTGGAGGGATGCCTCGGTGTCGAGCATGCGAACATGGATCAGGATCTGACTGGGCTCATCATGCGGGCGGGACTGGAATTTCACACCCATCCAGCCGTGGCATTCGTTGCCGCCCTTGTAGCTGCGGGCAACGACGGTGTCGGCGAAGGCAAAGAAGGCGGTCTGATCGCCGCGGCGTTCGCTGAGGCGCTCGACGTTGAGGGAAAACTCGCGATCGAGCATGGCCTGGAGCCGGGTGCGGGAGACGTAGCGATCGCCTGAGCCGTAGATGGCATCACTGACAGTCATGTCGTAGGCGGAGATGCTTTTCGCCACCGTGCCGGCGGCGGCCCCGACGCGGAAGAACCAGCGGACAACCTCCTGGCCCGCGCCAATTTCAGCGAACGTGCCATACCAGCGCGGATCGAGGTTGATGCGCAGGGCCTTCTGGTGGGTATCGAGTT
>JAIXVN010000639.1 GCA_027483005.1 Verrucomicrobiaceae bacterium | reverse complement strand
GCCGAACTCGGCGGTGGCTACCCGGAGTTCTCGGATTTCCATGAAGCCCTGCGCGAGACGAAGCCCGATGCCGTCTCTGTGTCCACCTATCCGGACACCCACGCCGAATACGCCCTCGCCGCGTTTGCTGCCGGCTGCCACGTCTTCATGGAAAAGCCACTGGCGGAAACCGTGGGCGAGGCCGAGCAGATCGTCGCCGCCGCCATCCAGGCCGACCGCAAGCTGGTCATCGGCTACATACTCCGCCACCACCCGAGCTGGATCCGCTTCATCGAGCTGTCCCACACCCTCGGCAAGCCGCTGGTCATGCGCATGAATCTCAACCAGCAATCCTCCGGAGCCAGCTGGCTGACCCACAAGAACCTGATGGCGTCCATTTCCCCGATCGTGGACTGCGGCGTCCACTACGTCGATGTCATGTGCCAGATGACCCGCTCAAAACCGATCCGCGTTTCCGGCATCGGGGCCCGACTCAGCGACGAGCTGCCCGAGGGAAAGATCAACTACGGCGCGCTCCAGGTCACCTTCGCCGATGGCTCAGTCGGCTGGTATGAGGCCGGTTGGGGGCCGATGATGAGCGAGGTCGCATTTTTCGTGAAGGATGTGGTCGGCCCGAAAGGCTGCGTCTCGATCGTCGCCGAAAAGGCCGCCGCCGAAGGGCAGAGCGCGAATGTCGATGCCCACACCCAGACCCAGGCCCTGCGGCTGCATCATTCGCAGCTCACGCCCGAAGGAAGCTTCGCCCGCGCCGATGAAACAATCCGCCTCGACGACGAGCCCGACCACGACCAGCTTTGTCATCGCGAACAGGAATACTTTCTCAACGCCATCCTGAACGACCTCGACCTCAACGATCACATGCAGGACGCCATTTCCTCCATGCGCATCGTCGCCGCCGCCGACGAAAGTTTCCGCACTGGAAAAACCATCGATCTCTAACAGACCATGAACGCCCGTCTCCTCCTCCTCTCCCTGTTTTCCCTCGCCGCCCCCGCCTTCGGGGAGGAGGCGCTTCCGGTGGCGAAGTTCCGCGATCTCTTCAATGGCAAGGACCTCGCCGGTTGGCATGGAGAGGGATACGCCGTGGAAAATGGAGCCATCGTCTGCACCCCGCAGGGTCGGAACCTCACCACCGACGAGATTTTTTCCAACTACGTCCTCGACTTCGAGTTCCAGCTCGCGCCCGGCGCGAACAACGGCCTCGGCATCCATTACCCCGGCAACGGCGACGCCGCCTACGTCGGCATGGAACTCCAGATCCTCGACAGCACGGCGCCGAAGTACAAGGACCTCAAGCCCTATCAGTTCCACGGCTCGCTCTACACCATGGTCCCCGCCAAGCAGGGGGCCCTCAAGCCCGTTGGCGAGTGGAACCACGAACGGGTGTTCGTCGAAGGAAAGGACATCCGGGTCGTGGTCAACGGCCAGATCGTCCTCACCGCCGACCTCGACAAGCTCAACGTGGAGTTCCCCAAGCATGAGGGAGCCAAGCGCCGCGCCGGTCATCTCACCTTCTGCGGCCACGGTGACCGAGTCGCCTTCAGGAACATCCGCATTTCCGAGCTGCCGAAGAAGGCCAACCTCCCCCTCGTCAGGGCCAGCGGCTTCACCCAGATCTTCGATGGCCTCACCCTCGCCGGCTGGAAGCCCGAAAAGGAAGGCGATGCCAGCTGGACCGCCACCAACGGCCTCCTCAAGCACAACGGCGCGGCCAAGCCCGCCGGTCAGATCTGGACCGAAAAGGAGTATGGCGACTTCACCCTCGTCTTCGACTGGCGCTGGTCCGGCATCGGACCGCTCATGAAGCGCCCGGTCATTGGTCCTGATGGCAATGAAAAGAAGGGCCCGGATGGCCAGACGGAAATGGTCGAAGTGCAGGAACTCGACAGCGGCGTCTATCTCCGCGGCAACGAGAAAAGCCAGGTCAACCTCTGGAACTGGCCCGTCGGTTCCGGCGAGGTCTTTGGCTACCGCACCAATGGCAGCCTCCCGCCCGAAGTCCGTGCCGGAGTCACTCCGAAGGTGAAGGCCGACAGACCGCTCGGCGAATGGAACCGCACCATGGTGACCATGAAGGGCGACCGTCTTACCGTTGTCATCAACGGCCAGAATGTCATCAACAACGCCCAACTCCCCAACGTCCCCGCCAAGGGCAAGCTCGCCCTCCAGCATCACGGCGCGTCCATCGACTTCGCCAACATTTGGATCAAGGAACTGTGAATCTGCCGCTCGTAGTCATGCCTTCAGGCTGTTCTGAAACAGCTCCCTGAAAGTCGGAACTGCGAACTACGAGCCTCCCTGAAGGAAAAGGCCGGTCGCTGCGTAGTAGCAGACTCCTTTTTCTCCACATGACCTCGAAACCCACCACCATTCCGTTCGCCGCGCTCGCGCTGGCGGCACTCGCCACCGGCTCCCTTTGGGCCGAAGTGAAACCGAACCCGCTCTTCACCGACGGGGCCGTCCTCCAGCGCGGCCAGGCGGTTCCTGTCTGGGGCACCGCTCGCGATGGCGAAAAGGTGACCGTCGAACTCGGCAATCAGAAGGTTTCCACCACTGCGGCCAACGGCACCTGGAGCGTGAGCCTCAAGCCGCTCAAGGAGGGCGCGCCGCTCACCATGAAGATCACCGGCGACAACACGGTGACCGTCAACAACCTCCTCGTCGGTGAGGTCTGGGTCTGCTCCGGACAGTCGAACATGGAGTGGACCTTCGCCAAGGCCCACAACGCCAAGGAGGAAGGCCCGAAGGCCAACTACCCGAAGATCCGCATGTTCACCGTGACCAAGAAGGTCTCGGCGAAACCCCAGACAGAAGCGGTCGGAAAATGGGTCGAGTGCGCGCCGGAAACCGTCGGCAGCTTTTCCGCAGTCGGCTACTTCTTCGCGCGTGATCTCTACAAGAAGCTCGGTGTGCCGGTCGGGATGATCCACACCTCGTGGGGCGGCACTCCGGCCCAGGCATGGACCAGCTTCGAAGGCTTCGGCTCCGATCCGGAGCTGAAAGGCTATGTCGATTCGGTGAAGGCCTCGCAGGCGAACTACGATGCCGTGGCCGCCGCCTATCCTGCGAAGCTGGCTGAGTTTCAGGCGAAGAAAAAGGAATGGGACGAGACCGTCGGCAAGGGCTTCAACGAACAATTGAAGGCCTGGACCGAAGCGACCGCCGCTGCCAAGGCCGCCGGCCAACCGCTGCCTCCGAAGCCGGTGCCTTCCAGCCCTGCGCCGAATCCTCCCGCCGGCCCCGAAGGCAATCAGAACAGCCCGACCGCCCTCTACAACGGCATGGTCGCGCCGATCATCCCCTACGGCATCAAGGGAGCCATCTGGTATCAGGGCGAATCGAACGCCAGCCAGTCAAAGCAATACCGGACGCTGTTCCCGGCCATGATCGCCGACTGGCGCGCCAAGTGGAAGCAGGGGGATTTCCCGTTCTTCTTCGTCCAGATCGCCCCCTTCAACGGCCAGCCGCCTGAAATCCGCGAGGCCCAGTTCCTCACGCTTTCCAAGTCGAAGAACACTGCCATGGCCGTGACCACCGACGTGGGCAATGCCGCCGACATCCATCCGACCCAGAAGGAGCCCGTCGGCCAGCGACTCGCCCTCGCCGCCCGCGCCCTGACCTATGGCGAGAGGATCGAATACTCCGGCCCGCTTTACGCCTCGATGAAGGCGCAGGGCGACAAGATTGCCCTCACCTTCACCCACGCCGGTGGCGGACTCGTTGCCAAGGATGGCGACTTGAAAGGCTTCACCATCGCCGGGGCGGATGGGAAATTCGTTCCTGCCAAGGCCGAGATCAAGGGCGACAAGGTCGTCGTCTCCGGTGAGGGCGTGGCCGATCCCAAGGCCGTCCGCTATGGCTGGGCGAACGTGCCCGACGTGAACCTTTTCAACAAGGAAGGCCTCCCCGCCTCACCCTTCCGCACGGATGTGGATTGAAGAAAATCCGAAGCTCGAATTCTGAAATTCTAAACGAACAAAAGGCCTCCGGAGACACGATCTTCGGAGGCCTAATCATTTGAGTTCCTCCAACAACTTCCTTTTGTCCGGCCCTGCCGGCAAGGAATTCGCCCAGTCCTTCGCGGTGTTGGGGAAACGCTTCGCCATCATCCGCGCGTAGTTCGCAGCGGCCTCGTTGCGGAAATCCCCGGCGGGCTGGCGGTTGATCCACTCGCCGGCGGCCTCGTAGTCCTCGCTGATCCATTTCGTGAGGATCGGCTTGGCGGTGTCTGCGACCTTTTCAGGCGGCAGCGATTTCCCCATCCAGTCGAGCCAGGCATCGGGGCGGGGGGTGAAGTTTGGATTCTCTGAAATCCCGCTCGCCACGGACATTGCCTCATCCGGTGACAGGTCCTTCATCCAGGAACCCGGAGGACCCGAGACCGATGTCTGGACCATTCCTCTACCAAGCCCCTCCAGGATGGCTCTTCGATGGATGTCATCGAGGTCGGAACCATGCAATTCCCCCAACAACGCTGAGCGTGCCTCATCCTCCGGCATCGCGGCACCAAGCTCTCGCGCCGAATTCACCCTGGCGACCTCGTGATCGATTCTTTTCAGACTCGCGAGGGCCAGTGCCGGGTCACGGGATGCACCTTGCTTGATCGCCTGTTGAAGGCTGGCATCATAATCCTTGCCTAGCGCTTCCTTGTTCTTCTCCAGCCACGCAAAGGCATTCGATGGATCCTGTTGGGCCCAATTGCCAATCACACCTGTTAGGCTCGCTCCTTTTTTCCGATGTTCCAGAGCCAGCTCCGCCGACATTTCGCCCTGCCGCCCTGCCGCGAGGTTCAGAGCCACACTCACCAACTCACCAAGCTCCTTTGAATCCAGGGAAACATCCGATGTCAGATCCGCGATCATCCGCTTGAGCTCCTTCGGCGAAAGGTCGATCAGCCGTCCGATCCATTCCCTTACCTCGGCCTCGACCTTCAATCGGGTTTCAGGATCCTCGGAATCGTCAAGCGACTTCAAACGATGATAGGCCGCGACAAGCTCATCCTTGAGCCGCTCCGCCGGGATTTTCGAAGCGGAGGGCCTGCTGGAGGCACGCGAACGACTGCGCTCCTCGTCGCTTTCATTCTTCGGCAGGCCGATGGCCATGGCCCGGCTGACCAGAACCTCGTGCTCGGTCTTCAAACGGCTCACGGCCGACCCTTTGCGCACGCCGCTCCAGAGAAAGGCGACGCCCAGCAGCAAGACCAGCAGGCGGATCGTTCTCATCGCATTCATTGGGCCTTGATGGAGTTCATAACATCCGCCCGCTTTCCGGGATCCGTGATGCGGTTGGCGAAGTCCAGGGCGGTCGCCGGATCCAGCTTCTGCTTGTGGCCTTCCTGAGTGGCATCGAGAAGGAACCGGTAAAGAAGATCGTCCGAAGGCTGATCTTTCTGCAGGCGTTCCATCGTGGCGTAGATCTGTCCGGCATCCCAACCGTTGCTGAAGCCCTTGCCAATCATCGAGCCGATGTAGGCATCGCCTTCAGTGGACTTTTCCGCCAGCCAACTGCGGATGGCGGGAACCTCGTCGCCGGTGAGTTGATCAGCCTTTTTTCCAAGCGCGAACATGGCAGATCCGGCTGCGGCTTCGGAGAGGTGGGGCAGCTCCTCCGGGGTCGGGTCGATCTGTTCGAAAAACGCATCGGCCCCGGCCAGATCGCCGGATTGCATCGCCTTGTTCAGAAAGGGCTTCATCACCTCGGCGACTTCGGAGGGCTTGAGCCCGCTGGTCCGGGCGACCTTGGCCAGGGCGATCTGGTCTTCGAGGGGGAGATCGCGCAGCCGCCATGACTGGAGCGTCGGCAGACGGTCGAGGGGATCGAGCGCGGCAATGCGGCTGCCTTCCTTCGTTTTCCGATAGATCAGGCTTTCATATAGCTGCCTGACATTCGACGTGCCCGCCAGCGAACGGCTGTCGAAAAGCCCGGCCGCGATCTGCCTGTCGAGCCACGCCAGCGCCTGCGGGCCATCGCTCTGGATCCATTTTTCGAAGAGCCCGCTGCGTTTCGAGAGCTGCTGCTGGATCTCCATCGGAGTTTTCCCGGCGAATCCCTC
>JAIXVN010000157.1 GCA_027483005.1 Verrucomicrobiaceae bacterium | reverse complement strand
GTCCGGCACCTTGATGCCAACCGCAAGCTGCTCCACGCTTTCACCAAGCTTCCCGACGGCAGTTGGTCACCGCTTTCCTGAGAACCTATCCACTCCCCCATGATACGCTCCCTCATCCTCGCGCTCATCGCGAGCCCCCCCCTCCTGAAAGCCGCCGAAGAAGCCGAATGGATCCAGCTCTTCAACGGCAAGGACCTCACCAACTGGGTTCCCAAGGTCCGTGGCTGTCCGGTTGGCGAGAATTACCGTGACACCTTCCGCGTGGAGAACGGGGTCCTCAAGGTTTCCTACGACAAGTATCAGAAGTGGGAGAATCGTTACGGGCACCTTGTCTTCAAGCGCAAGTTCGGGAGCTACCGCCTCCGCTTTGAGTACCGTTTCACCGGCAGCCAGATCGACCTTGGTCCGATCTGGGGCGTTCGTTACAGCGGCATCATGCTCCACTGCGAATCACCGCAGACCATGGAGCTCAATCAGGATTTCGCCACCGGCGTCCAGGTGCAACTGCTCGGCGGCCTCGGCAAGGGTGCCCGCCCCACGCTCAACGTCTGCACCTATGGCACCCACGTGATGAAGGATGGCAGGATCCTTCCCGGCCATTGCACCAACTCCACCTCCAAGACCTATGATGGCGATGTCTGGGTCAGTGGGGAAGTCGAGGTCCACGGCAACCGTTCGATCAAGCACTTCGTCGAGGGCAAGGAGGTCCTTTCCTACGAAAAGCCCATCCTCGACGAAAAGGATCCTCATGCCAAGGAACTCATCGAGGTCACGGGAAACAAGGAGCTCAGCGAGGGCAGCATCGCCATCCTCGCCGTCAGCCATCCCGTCGAGTTCCGCAAGATCGAGCTGCTGATGCTGGAGGACAAGTGAAGCCTCGGCGCTTCGGCTGCTCGCTCATCCAGGTGTAGAGCATCACCCACAGCGACAGGGCCAGGCCGAACAACGGGATCTGTAGGAGCGACGGCAGCGAGTAGAGGATCGACACGATCGGAATCCAAACGCCCCAGGTCGCGAACAGCGTCGGCACCACCGTGTCGCGATAGTAGCGGGCTGTTAGAAATTCCCCCGTCCCGGCGAAGCGGTAGCCCCGGTTCTTCCAGTCGTAGAGCCAGGTGGTGAATGGCGCGGCGAAGAGGGGGTTGTAGAGAAATTGATCGACCAGCACCTTCTTCGCCACGATGGGAAAGGTGGCCTCGGCTCCGAACCACTCGGCCTGGCTTCGGTAGAAGAAATCCACTACCACGCCCATGAAGCACCAGAAGGGAACGGAGAACAGCAGGTTGGCGAGGTTCCTGCGGGCGAGGCGGCCTTTCTGGAACACGCCGATCCGCAGCAGTTCGGGAATCAGTGCCCCGGCGACGATCGCCGAGAGCGCGGTGTAGCCATAGCCCCAGGCCGACTTCACCCGCGCCAGCCCATCCAGCCAGAGCTGCATCGGCGGGTGAAAGTAGTAGGCCAGCAGCATCGCCAGCGTCAGCGACTGCACGATCAAGCCCGGCACCACGTTCGCCCGCGCTGCCCGCAGGCCGGACGACCACGGGGCCTCGCGAAGTGGGGTGGCGGATGAGTTTGCCGACAAGGTGGTCGCAGCCTGTCGGCCCGGTGTCAGGCGTTCAAGCGGGAAGGAGTCCTGCTTTGATTTCCTCTTGGGATCAGGGGATTTTCCTCACTCGGCCTTTGCCGATTCGATGACGACGGGTTCGTTGGGGACGTCCTGGGAGGGGGCATTGATCTTCTCGCCGCTGACCGGGTGACGCATGGTGAGGGTGGCATTGCCGGTGGGGACGGCCTTTATCTTGTCCACCACGTCCATGCCTTCGACGACCTTGCCGAAGACCGCATAGCCACCGTTGTTCGGGTAGTCGAGCATGGCATTGTCCACGACGTTGACGAAGAACTGGCAGGTGGCGCTGTTGAGATCGTTGGTGCGGGCCATGGCCACGGTGCCGCGCAGGTTCTTCAGACCGTTCTGGCCTTCGTTCTTGATCGGCTTGTCGGTCGTCTTTTCAACGAGCTTGCCGTCCTCCAGTGCGAAGCCTCCGCCCTGGATCATGAAGCTGGGGATGATGCGGTGGAAGGTGGTGCCGTCGAAGTGCTTCTTCTTCACGTAGCCGAGGAAGTTCTCGACGGTGATCGGGGCCTTCTCGGCGTTGAGTTCGATCACGAAGTCGCCCTTGTTGGTCTTGAAGCGGACCTTTTGAACCTTGGCGTCGGCCTTGGCATCAGGAGCGGGCTTTTCGTCCGCCGTCTGGCTGAATGCGGTCAGGGGAAGGAGGGCGAGGGTGAGGAGGGTGGCGAATGGTTTCATCGACTTGGTTTCTAGGCCAGGGACTGGCGGGGCGCAAGCGGAGGAAATGACAGGTGATCGGTGGACAGGGGTCGCGGATCGGTGGAGAGTTTCGCCAGCGCTCACCGATCGACTTCCCCTCGTGCGAAAAATCATCCACATCGACATGGACTGCTTCTATGCGGCGATCGAGGAACGCGAGAATCCATCGTTGAAAGGAAAGCCGGTGGCGGTGGGCGGAGAGAACCGCCGGGGCGTGCTGACGACGGCCAACTATGCGGCGCGGAAGTTCGGCTGCCGGTCGGCGATGCCGGTGTTCAAGGCGCTGGAGCTTTGTCCGCACCTGATCCTGCTGCCGGTGCGTTTTGACCTTTACCGGGCGGACAGTGCGAGAATCCGCGCGATCTTCGGGCGGTTCACGGACCTGATCGAGCCGCTGTCGCTGGATGAGGCCTATCTGGATGTTTCCCATCTTCAGAGCAGCGGGGCCGCGATCGCGCGCGAGATCCGGGCGCAGATCCGGGAGGAGGTGGGGCTTTCCGCGTCGGCCGGGATCGCGCCGAACAAGCTGGTGGCGAAGATCGCCAGTGACTGGAACAAGCCGGATGGCCAGTTCGAGGTGCTGCCCGAGGAGGTGGACGCCTTCATGGAGGGCCTGCCGGTGGGACGTCTGTGGGGAGTGGGAAAGAAGTCGCGCGAGCAGTTGTCGGCGCTGGGCGTGGAGACCTGCGCGGATCTGCGGAGGTTCGACAAGATCGAGCTGGCCCGGCGTTTCGGGAAATGGGGATTGGAACTCTGGAGCCTGTGTCGGGGCATCGACGAACGCGAGGTGAGCCCGAACCGCACGCGGAAGTCGCTGGGATCCGAGCAGACCTTTTCGGAAAACCGGGTGGAGCTGGTGGAGCTGCTGGCTCCGATGCGCGAGCTGCTGGTCGGCCTGAAGGAGGACCAGGTGCAGCATCACGCGGACCGGGTCATCAAATCGCTGGTGGTGAAGCTGAAGTTCGCCGACTTCGAGCGGACCACGGCGGAGCGGGCGCATCCGGTGATCGAGGAGGAGGTGTTCGAGGAGCTTCTAACAGAAGCGTGGAGTCGAGGGAACGGTCGAGCGGTCAGGCTGATCGGTGTGGCGCTGCGCTTCGAGGATCCGGACGTGCCGGAGCAGATGGAGTTTTTCGCCGCACCCTGACAAACCCGATCACAGAGCTCCGAAGCGGCGGTGCCTGCGGGTGTATTCGGCGACGGCTTCGAAGAGGTCGCCTTGGCGGAACTCGGGCCAGAATTTCTTCACGATGACGATCTCCGAGTAGCTGATCTGCCACAGCAGGAAATTCGAGACGCGCAGCTCGCCGGAGGTTCTAACAAGAAGATCCGGGTCCGGGATTCCGGCGGTGCTGAGGCGTGAGGCGAAGAGGGTGCAGTCGATGTCCTCCGGCTTGATCGTTCCGGCCGCGGCATCGGTGGCCAACGAGCGGGCGGCAGCGACGATTTCCTCGCGGGCGCCATAGGAGAGCGCGAGGACGAGGGTGAGCGACTTGTTGTTTGCGGTCTTCTCCTTGAGCTTCTCCAGGCGCTTCCGCGTCGAAGCGGGGAGACGCTCGATCTGGCCGATGGCCTCCAGTTTCACATCCTGGCGCATCAGGTCCTTGCCACGCTCATCGAGGAAGCGGTCGAGCAAGGCCATGAGGGCCTTCACCTCGGCTTCCGGGCGATTCCAGTTTTCCGAGGAAAAGGCGTAGAGCGTGAGATACTCGACACCGAGTTCCTTGCAGGCATCCACCACCTCGCGCACCGATTCGGCTCCGGCGCGATGGCCTTCTCGTCGCGGCAGTCCGCGGTCCTTGGCCCAGCGGCCGTTGCCATCCATGATGATGGCGATGTGACGGGGAATGTCGGGGTTGTGTGCCATGGATGAAACCGAGGATGCACACTCAGGTGCCCGGGCGGATGAGGAGACGGTGAAATTTCCGTGAGATCAGACAACGAGGGTCTGGGCACGATCCGGACCGACGCCGACAAAGCTGACGGGCGCATCGCAGAGTTCGCTGAGGCGCTTGAGGTAGGCCTTGGCCTGCTCGGGCAGTTCGTCGAAGGACTTGCACGCGGTGGTGTCGGTCTTCCAGCCGGTGAGGGTCTCGTAGATCGGCTTCGCCTTTTCCCAGGCCGAGCGATCGGCTGGCGGGAGTTCGTGACGGACGCCATCGACGTCATAGGCGACGCAGATCTGCATCGTGTCGTAGGCGTCGAGGCCATCGAGGTTCGTGACAGCGAGATCGGTCACGCCATTGACCATGCAGGCGAAGCGCAGCAGGACCGTGTCGAGCCAACCGCAGCCGCGCGGGCGGCCGGTGGTGGCACCGAACTC
>JAIXVN010000519.1 GCA_027483005.1 Verrucomicrobiaceae bacterium | reverse complement strand
CGGCACGATCCGTGGCGTGCTTTCGGGTTCGGAGAATGGTCCGCCCTTGCTGTTGGGATCGCATTTCGACACGGTGATCGCTGCCGGGAGATACGATGGGGCGCTGGGCTTGATCGTGGCACTTGCGGCGATCGAGCGGCTGAATGCCGAAAACTTCATGCTGCCGGTGCCGATTCATGTGCTCGGTTTTTCCGACGAGGAAGGCATCCGTTTTCATACCACTTATCTCGGCAGTCAGGGGGTGTGCGGAGAGTTCGATGCCAGGACGCTTTCCGCCACCGATTCATCCGGGATGACCCTCGCGAACTGCCTCGAAGCCGAAGGCTGGGCCGAGGGCGCGAGCCGGATTCACTACGAGGCGGGTAGTACTTGCGGATATGTGGAAGTCCACATCGAGCAGGGCCGGGTGCTGGAAAGCATGGATCTGCCTGCCAGCGTGGTCACCGGGATTTGCGGCCAGACCCGGCTCGCGATCACTCTGACAGGACGCACCGATCACGCCGGGACGACCCCGATGCCGCTGCGTCGCGATGCCCTCGCGGGCGCGGCGGAGTGTTTTCTGGAACTCGAACGCACTGCCGCCGCGAATGTTCCGCTGGTGGCCACAGTGGGAAGGATCTCGATCGAACCGGGGGCCAGCAACTCGGTGCCTGGGCAAACAAGATTCACGATCGACCTGCGTCATCCCGACGACGCCCAGCGGGCAAGGTTTCACGCCGAACTGCGAGGCCGCTGCACCGGCATCGCGGAAACCCGAGGCCTTGAGATCGATTGGCGGGTCGTGCAGGACCAGGACGCGGTCCACTGCGATGAGGCTCTGACTGCCCGCATGGCCGGGGCCTTGCTGGCGGTCACCGGGACGTCCACCCGCCTGGCCAGCGGGGCCGGGCATGATGGGGTGGCAATGTCGAGAGTCGCGCCGATCGCGATGCTGTTCGTGAGGTCGCGCGATGGCCTGAGCCATCATCCGGACGAGTTCAGCTCGGCCGAGGACATTGCGATTGCGATTGAGGTCCTGGTGCGTTTTCTGAAATCCTTCGCCATCCGCGCATGAGTGATTTCGATACCTTGATCCATGGCATGGCCGTCACCCCCTACGGGCAGACGGAGGTTTCGATCGGTGTGGTCGAGGGGCAGATCGCGGCCATCGGGTCGAAGGTGACGGGCAAGTCCAAGCAGACCATCCAGGTCAAGGATGGGCTGATCCTGCCGGGTTTCATCGATGCCCACGTGCATTTCAACGAGCCCGGACGCACCGACTGGGAAGGCTTTGAAACCGGCTCGAGCGCCATTGCCGCAGGAGGCGCGACGACCTTTTTCGACATGCCTCTGAACTCCAGCCCGCCGGTGCTGGATCGGACTTCGTTCGAGGAGAAGCGTCGCATCGGTGAACAGAAGTCGCGCGTCGATTTCGCGTTGTGGGGCGGACTGACTCCGGACTCGCTGGATCATCTCGAAGCCATGGCCGAGGCCGGAGCGATCGGCTTCAAGGCCTTCATGTGTCCGAGCGGCCTCGATGAGTTCGGCGCGGCGGATGCCTCCGTCCTGAAGCGTGGCATGCGGATCGCGGCGAAGGTTGGCCTGCCGGTTGCGGTGCACGCGGAGGACCCAGATGTGATCGCCAAGCATCAGGCGGCGCATCCCTGCCCAAGTCCCGGCACGATGGCGGACTGGCTCGACTCCCGTCCTGTGGCGGCGGAGCTTTCCGCAATCCGCATGGCGATCGAACTCGCGGCGGAGACTGGCTGCAAGCTGCACATCGTCCATGTCACCTGTGCCGAGGGCATCGACCTTGTGGCCCAGGCAAAACGCTCGGGGGTGGACGTCACGGTCGAAACCTGTCCGCATTACCTGCTGTTGGATCGCTCGGCGGCCATCGGCATCGGCCCCCGGGCGAAATGCGCGCCGCCGATCCGCGAGGTGGGCCGCGTGGAGGCACTTTGGGATCGGATGGAAACGGGTTCGATCGACACGCTCGGCTCCGATCACTCGCCCTCGCCACTTGACATGAAGCAGGGCGACGATGTCTTCGCGATGTGGGGTGGCATCGCGGGTTGTCAGCACGGCTTTCCGCTTCTGTTGGATGGAAGATTCGGAGCGCTGGATCCCTTCATGCTGGCGACGCTGGCCTCGGCGAACGTGGCCGCGCGCTTCGGGCTCGCCGAGAGCAAGGGCTGTCTCGCGGTCGGCATGGACGCGGATTTCTCGATCCTGCGGCGCAGGAGTCATGTCATCGCACAGGAGGATCTGTTGGACCGACACAAGCTTTCCCCTTATCTCGGAATGAATCTCCGCTGGCAGTTCGAGTCCACCTGGCTGCGCGGAAGCCTCGTCACCCCTGAAACCCGCGGACGCTTCGTTTCCCCCGCGAAAGACTGATCTTCCTTTCCTCATGAACGTCTTCGGAACCACCCGCACCACCGTCAAGCAGCGTCACGCCCTCATCGCGGAAGACGGCCACGTGCCGAGCAGTTTTCCCGGTTGGGAGAACGCCACGGGCTTTGTGATGATCTCCCCGGCGATGGGCGCGAACCTTTCGCAGATCCTGATCCGCTTCGAAGCGGGCGGGGGAGTGGCCCGCTATCCGGCCGATGATTGCGAGCACGTGCTCTATGTTGAGAAAGGGGACTGCACGGCGACCTGGGACGATGGAGTG